>JAPPKP010000013.1 GCA_028819955.1 Rhodospirillaceae bacterium
CCGTCCCGTACCGCGCGCCATCGAGGTGACCTCCTTTGTCCGACTCGGAGGGCCATTTTACAATGACTCGAACTTCAGTGCCAGGTGACTAGTGTCCCGACCGACAAGTTCGTACGCTTTGCCGAGACCCCCAACACGTCATGGCCGGGCTTGACCCGGCCATCCACGTGTTGGCTCGGGACTCAACGGATCTGGCAGAGAGAGATGCCCGGATCAAGTCCGGGCATGACGAGAAGAATCGGAGAGTCGGGAGACTGCACGGCCAACCCGAAATCATGCGAACTTCAGAAACGAGACACTAGAGCCTGCGCGCCTGGGCGATGGGCAAGTCGGAGATCCGGGCGTACTCGCCGGTCTTGAGCATGTTCGGATCGCTCAAGTAATCCAGCACCAGATCGGTCGTATCCAGGCCCCAGAAAATCTCGTCTCCGATGGCAAACGTGGGGATGCCGAAGACGCCTCGTTCTGCGGCCTCCTCGGTGCCCCGCCGCAGCGCCTCCTTGACCTGCGGCGCCGCGATCATCTCGTCGGCGTCGGCGATGCCGAGACGCCCAGTGAGCGCCCGCCATTCCTCGTCGTCTGAGGGGTCGCGCCCCTCGGCCCATATGGCTTGGAAAAGCGTGCGTATCAGCGCGGGCTCGGCGCCCTGGGCGACAGCGAGGCGGAGCGGGCGCAGCGGGTTGAAGGGGTGCGCCGGCGGCATGCGGAAGGGGATGCCGTGCCGTGCCGCGTACCAGTGGCACCAGCGATAGGTCTGCACCCGCTTGGCCGGAATCTCCGCCGGCCCCTTGTGCTCCCAATGGGCGAGAAGGCCTGCGAACAGGACCGGACGGTAGGTCACCTCCAGGTCCGGCGGCAGCCGGTCGAACTCGGCGAGTTGCAGATAGGAGAAGGGAGAGAGAAAATCGAAGTACCAGTCTGCGGCCGGCATCGGCCCGTCCTTTGCGCTTGAGCTTGGCGGTCGCCGATGGATTGTGCCCGGTTTGGCCTGCCCGAGCGAGGACGAGCGGGTGGCCTGCGAGGAGGAGCGGCGGAGGAACCATGAGCGAGACGGAGCGCGAGGCGCGGATCGACCTGGCGGCGGCCTACCGGATCGCCTGCCACCACGGACTCAACGAGGGCGTCTGCAACCACTTCTCCCTCATGCTGCCGGGGAGCGACGATCGCTTCTTGCTGATCGCCTACGGCACCCACTGGAGCGAGGTGCGCGCCAGCACACTCCTGGTCATCGACATGGACGGCCGTATCATCGAGGGCGAGGGCGACGTGGAGGAGACCGCCGTCTGTCTTCACGCACCGCTGCACAGGGCGCGGCCCGACCTGCGCTGCCTGATGCACACGCATCAGCCCCAGGTGCTGGCGCTCGCCATGATCGAGGACGGCAAGCTCCAGCCCGCAAGCCAGAACGCGCTCCGCTTCAGCCGCCGCATCGCCTACGATCGGGACTACGGCGGCGTCGCCTTGGCCGAGAGCGAGGGCGAGCGCGTGGCGCGCGCGATGGACGGCGCCGATATCCTCTTCATGGGCAATCACGGCGTGATGGTGGGGGGCGGCGACGTCGCCAAGGCCTACGACGACCTCTACTACCTGGAGCGCGCGGCGATGGTTCAGATCCTCGCCATGAGCACCGGCCGCCCGCTCAAGCCGATTCCGCCCGAGATGGAGGCGGAAGCAGTGCGTCAGTTGTCGCGGGACAACAGGCACCGCTACGCGGTCGAGCACTTCACGGCGATCAAGCGGATCCTCGATCGCACCGAGCCCGACTATCGGGAGTAGGCACGGGCGGGACTGGCCCGCCCCTCCCTGACGCCGCTACCCGTTCAGTCCACCACCCGCATCAGATTTGCGGCCTGTGCTTTGCCCAGGGTCGGGCGCGCTCGTAATCGGCGGCGGCGCGGAACACCGAGACATCGTCATATGTGCGGCCGACGAGCTGGATTCCCGTCGGCACCCCGTTGGACGCAAAGCCGCTCGGCACGCTCGCCACCGGACACTCCGACATCAGGTTGAACGGGTAGTTGAGCTGCCACTGCACGTACATGTCGCCGGGGTGGTTGGAGCCGGTGACCGGCTTGCCGTTGACGCGGAGCCCCGTGTCGGCCAGGTCCTGATCGATCGGCAACCCCGGCAGTGCGTTGGTCGGGCAGATAAGGATGTCGTGCTCCTCCAGGATCGGCGCGAGGGTGCTGTACATCTCGCCCCGCACCAGGTTGGTGCGGTAGAAGCGCGAGAGGCTGTGCTGGGAGCCGCGTTCCAGGATGCCGCGCACGAAGCCCTCCAGGTCGTACTTGATGCGCGGATAGTCGGGTCCTACCAGGGCCCAGAACAGTCCTTCCCAGATCACCGTCCAGGCGTCGAGCACGGCCGTGCTCCAGCCGAGGTCGACCTCGTTCACGGTGCAGCCGAGTTCGCGGAAGGTCTGCAGCGCGTCCCGCGTGTTCTTCTGCACCTCGTCGTCCACCTCGATGTAGCCAAGGTCCATGGAGAACGCGATCTTCCAGCCCTTGATCGGCTCCAGCGTGTCCGGAATCTCCAGCTTGGGACGGATCGAGCAGATGTCGTCACGGTGCGGGCCCGCCATCACGTTTTGCATCAGCGCGGCGTCGGCGACGCTTCGGGTCATGGGCCCGTAGTGCAAGAGGGATTCGCGCGGATGGTCGCGGTCGGTCGGGTTGCGGCCGAAGGGCGGCTTGAAGCCGAAGATGCCGCAAGAGCCCGCCGGGATGCGGATCGAGCCGCCGCCGTCGGTGCCGTCGGCCAGCGTGGTCATGCCCGTCACGATCGCGGCACCGGCGCCGCCCGAGGAGCCGCCCGGGCCGTAATCAAGGTTCCAAGGATTGCGCGTGGCTCCCCAGAGCTCGCTCCGCGTGTGCGGCGCGTGGGCCATCTCGGGCGAGGTTGTCCGCGCGTGCATGATCGCGCCGGACTCGAGCAGGCGCTCCACCGTCGGCGCCGAGAAGTCCGGCACGTGATCGGCGAAGATGCGTGAGCCGAAGGTGGTGATCTCGCCCTTGACCGCGTGGAAGTCCTTGATGACTACCGGCACCCCTTCGAGCGGGCGGGTTTCTTCCCCCGATGCGTAGGCGCGCTCGGCCGCCCGCGCCTGCTCCAGCGCGCGGTCGTAAAAGGTGTAGGTATAGGCGTTGACCTTGGGGTTCACCGCCTCGGAACGCGCGATGACGGCGGACATCAGCTCGATCGGCGAGAGCGTCTTCGCGCGGAACCGCTCGATCGCCTCGGTCGCGGTCATGTAGCAGAGTTCGTCGGACGCCATCGCAGCCTCCCGCTGTCGGTTGTTCGTTCTCTGCGGTCGAGACTAGCCCGCACTTCTCACAAAGGTCACGGGCTGCGTCGCGCCCCGGCGACCCCGCGGTTGCGCCGGCGGGAGAGCCGCGCGAGCCTCGGGCCGGTGACCGAATTCGGGAGAGACTGTCATGGTGGCGAAACGTGTGGTTCTGACCGGCTACGAGCCCTGGTCTCACGCGAGCGAGAACCCCACCCTCGCACTGCTCGACAAGGCGCGCGAGCGCAACTTCGCCGATATCGAGCTGATCACGCTCCGCGTGCCGGTGGAGAGCGCTCGCATCGCACCCCTGGTGGACGACACCCTGGAAACCCACCGGCCCGACATATGGATCAGCCTCGGGATCTACCCCGGCAGCCCGGTCATCGCGGTCGAGCGCACTGCCGCCAACGTCAAAGACTTCCCGGTGCCCGACAATCTGGACGTCCAGCCGGTGGACGAGCCCGTTTACGCGGACGGCCCCTTCGCCTATCAGTCCACGCTGCCGATCAAGGCCATGGTCGCGGCGATGAACGAGCGCGCGATTCCCGCCAAGGTCTCGAACACCGCGTCTACCTATCTCTGCAACCAGATCATGTACACCGCGCTCCACCTCGTGCAGGAGAAGGGGCTGGAGACGCGCGCGGGCTTCATCCACGTGCCGTGCACGCCGGGCTATGTCGCGCAGGCCGCCTACCCTGAGCACGAGTGGCCGTCGATGAGCCTCGATCTCATGGACGAGGCGATCGATGCGGCCATCACCACGGCAGCACGGCGGAAAAACGATACCCCTGCGCCGCCCAAGGGGTATTAGCTGGGGTCCGACTCCCTGCCCCGGTAGCCGGTGGCAAGCACGTAGCTCTCGGCCGAATCGGCGCGGCTCGCCGGCGGCTTGGCGTTGTGCACGCGCGCGAAGGCCTGGCGCAGCCGGACCTGCAGCTCGCCATCGCCGCCCTGGCGCAGCTTGGCGATGAAGCATCCGCCCGGAGCCAGCAGCGGCTCCGCGATATCCAGCGCGGTCTCGCAGAGCGCCGAGACCCGCAGCCGGTCGGTCGGCGCGTGGCCCATGGTCGGCGCCGCCATGTCGCTCATCACTAGGTCCGCCGGGCCGCCGAGTGCGGCGCGAATCTTCTCGAGCGCGTCCGCACCGCAGGCATCGATGGTCAGCACCGTGACGCCCTCGATCGGCTCGATCTCCGTGGTGTCGACTGCGACGACGCGGCCGCGCTTGCCCACCCGCTCGGCCGCCACCTGGCTCCAGCCGCCGGGTGCTGCGCCGAGATCGACCACCCGCTGCCCCGGCTTCAGGATGTCCGCGCTCTCGGCGAGGCCGATCAACTTGTAGGCGGCGCGGGAGCGGTAGCCGGCCTCGCGTGCGGCGCGGACGTAAGGGTCGTTGAGCTGGCGTTCGAGCCAGCGGGTGGACGACGCCTTGCGCCGGCGCGCGCGCTTGAGCTTGACCGGCGCGCGTCGTCGTTGCGGGCTGCCTTCGTCGCGAGTGCTCACGAGCGGGCTTCCTGTCCCCGGTCGGCGCGGGCCGCCCGCATCATGCGCAGCAGCATCCCCTCGCGGAGCCCCCGGTCGGCGACGTCCAGCTGCCCCGCCGGGCAGGTGGCCATGACGGCGTCCAGGATGGCGCAGCCCGCGACCATCACGTCCCCCCGCCCGGGGCCGATGCAGGGCTGCGCCGCGCGGGCCTCGTAATCCTGATCGATGACCGTGTCGATCACCGCTCGCACGTCGTCGAATTGCAGCCTGAGCCCATCCACCCGATCCCGGTCGTAGCGGGGCAGCCCGAGGTGAATGCCTGCGATGGTGGTGACGGTGCCCGACGTGCCGAGAAGCTGGACCGTGCCGGCGGCGGCGCCCGCAGGGATGCCGTGGGTCTCTGCAAAGGGGCCGATCGTGTCCTCGATCTCGGCGACCATCGCGGCGTAGGACGCGCGGGCGACGCGGTCGCCACCGTAGCGTTCGGCCAGCGTCACCACCCCGTGGCCGATCGAGGTCCACGCCGCGAGCGCGGGTGGCGCGCCGTCGTCGAGACGGACCCAGATGAGCTCGGTGCTGCCGCCACCAATATCGAGCAGCAGTACGTGCTCCATCGTCCGGTCGAACAGGGGTGTGCAGCCGTCGAGGGCAAGCTGCACCTCCTCTGCGGGCGAGATGATCTCGATCGAGAGTCCGGTCTCGTCGTTGACGCGATCTATGAACGCCCGGCGGTTCTCGGCGCGCCGGCAGGCTTCGGTCGCCACCGCGCGATAGCGGCTCACGCCGCCCCGCCTCAGTTTGCCAGCGCAGACCCGGAGCGCCCCGATTGTGCGCTCAATCGCCTGCTCCGAGAGCCGGCCCGATTGCGCCACGCCTTCGCCGAGGCGCACGATCCGGGAGAAAGCATCGACGACACGGAAGCCCGCGCCCCTCGGCCGCGCGACGAGGAGCCGGCAGTTGTTCGTGCCGAGGTCGAGCGCGCCGAATGATGGGCCGGGCCGATCGCTCACTCTGCCTGCTCCGATTGCCGGGGCGCCCGCTGCCCGGCGCCGGCTTGGATACCATTACAGCGCGTGCGCCCCCGACTGGCAACGCACTGCGGCGCCACCTGTCGGTAACACGGGATATGTCCGGTCCATGTACCAGATGATCTGTCCGGTTTTAGAACGCCTCTGTTTTGTGGAGGGAGGCGATGCGTCGGACGGAGCAGGTGAGCGTGCTTGCGCTCCCTGATGGCGCGACGCTCCGGTTATTCGATGGT
>JAPPKP010000046.1 GCA_028819955.1 Rhodospirillaceae bacterium
GCATCGGCGCGCGCGCGGGCTTCGGCGACCTGCTGATCGGCGCCGGCGTGCTGATAGCCGAGGCCAACGGGCTCGAGGTCGAGCACACCTCGCACCTGCGCGATCGCATGGTGGAGCTGATCAAGATCGTCGAGGGTTTCTATGCCTGCGGGGTCGCGAGCTCGGTCTACGGCGCGGCGGACGGCTCGGGCTGCGTGGAACCCGACCGCGTGTTCGCCAACATCGGCAAGCTGCTGCTGTCGACGCAGATCTACGACATGCACCGCATCGCCCACGAGGTCTCGGGCGGGCTGGTGGTGGCCCTGCCGGGGCCGGACGAGGACCACAATCCGGCGACTGCCGGCACGCTCGCCGAGATGCTGAAGGGGCGGGAAGACCTGCCCTACGGCGAGCGCATGGAGGTTGCGCGCCTGATCGAGGACCTGACCGCCTCCGGCACCGCCGGCTGGTACTCGGTCATTAGCCTGCATGGTGGCGGCTCGCCGCAGGCGACCGGGCTCGAAATCTTCCGCAGCTACCCGCTGGAGGACAAGGTGGCGCTGGTGGAGAAGCTGCTCGACCGGGGCGTGCTCGCCGGCGAGAGCGGGGCGGTGAGCCGGGACCGCCAGCCGGGGCGGTGCTGCCCCATCGGCTGCAAGGAGCCGGCAGAGGCGCCGGCGCTGCCGAAACGCGTCGCAAACTGAGCGATCACCCCAGACAAACGGAGAGGAAAGAGCATGTCCGTGGAGCAACGCCTTCAGCGCCTGGAAGATATCGAGGCAATCAAGCAGCTCATCGCCCGCTACATGACGGCGGCGGACAAGAACGGCGATCCAGAGTTGATGGCGCCCTGCTTCACCGAGGACGCGGTCTGGAACTGTGAGGGGATCGGACGCTGGGAGGGCCGGGACAGTATCGTCCAGGGTCTGCACGAGACCTCCACCAAGGTGCTCTCGTGGGCGCTGCATTACGCAACCCAGCCGATCATCGAGGTGGCGGACGACGGCCAGAGCGCCACCGGCGAATACTACCTGTGGGAGCTCGCCAAGGCGGTGCAGGAGGACGGCAGCCCGGACCAGGACACCTGGATCGGCGGCTGGTACGAGTCGAAGTTCCGCAAGGAGGGCGACGACTGGAAGTTCAGCCACATCGAGCTGATCCTGAAGCTGCTGAGCCCGGCCAGTGCGCCGACGTGGGAGACGCCGATCCCGCCCTGGAAGGGATAGTCGCGCGAGGGAGGCGCCCGTGGGTATCGAAGAGCGGCTTCAGCGCCTCGAGGACATCGAGGCGATCAACCAGTTGATCGCGCGCTACGCGAAGGCGGTGGATCACAACGGCGACCCCGCGCTGGTCGAGCCGCTCTTCACCGAGGACGCGGTGTGGCACTGCGAGGGCATCGGCCACTGGGAGACGCGGGAAGGAATCATCCGCGACATCCGCCCCAACTGCACCACCTTCATGCCCTGGGCCATGCATTACATGACCCAGCCGACCGTGGAGGTGGCGGCGGACGGGCTGAGCGCGACCAGCAACCACTATCTGTGGGAGCTTGGCAAGGTGACGCCGGAGGGTGGCGGCCCAACCCGGGATACCTGGATCGGCGGCTGGTACGACTCGCAGTTGCGCAAGGAGGACGGCGCCTGGAAGTTCGCCCGCATCGACCTCACGCTCAAGCTCTTCAGCCCGGCGGACAGTCCATCGTGGCAGACCCGGATCGCGCCCTGGTCTCCCGGTTAGCAGGCGGCTTCAGTCGGAGCCGGGTGCGGTGCGCTACTTCGGCGCCATCCGGAGTGCGCCGTCGAAGCGAATCACCGAGCCGTTCATGAAGGTGTTCTCCGCGATGTGCACGGCGAGCGCGGCGTACTCGTCGGCGCTGCCGAGGCGCTTCGGGTAGACCGTCGTCTCCAGCAGGGACTGCTTCACCGGCTCGGAGAGGCCCGCCATCATCGGCGTGTCCATCAGCCCTGGCGCGATGCAGTTGACGCGGATTCCCTCGCGGGCAAGCTCGCGCGCCATCGGGATCGTCATCGCCGCGACCCCGCCCTTCGACGCCGCGTAGTCGAGCTGGCCGATCTGGCCCTCGAAGGCCGCGACCGAGGCGGTGGTGACGATGCAGCCGCGCTCGTCGTCCTCCATCGGCTCCAGCGCGGCCATGTCGGCGGCGGCGAGGCGGCACGAGTTGATCGTGCCGATCAGGTTGACGCGGATCGCGCGCGTGAGCTTTTCCAGCGGGGCCGCGCTGCCGTCGCGCCCCACCAGCTTGGCGCCCGGCGCGATGCCGGCGCAGGCGACCATGATGCGCGCGGGCCCGAGCGCGTCGCGCACCTGGGCGACGGCGGCCTCGTGACTGGCCGCATCGACCACGTCGCAGACGGCCGCCGCGCCGCCGATCTCCGCCGCGACCTTCTGCGCCAGCTCCTCGTTCATGTCGAGGATGCCGACCTTGGCGCCGGCGGCGGCGAGGTGCCGCGCCGTCGCTTCGCCAAGCCCCGACGCGCCGCCGGTGACGATCGCCGTTTGCCCGCTGATGTTCATGTCCAACTCCCTTCGAATTCCGGGCGCTTACATAGCAAACCGCCGGTGCGCGCAAAAGACGCGGGGCGAGCGGCAGGCTACGGGCCGATGGCGCCGGGGCGGCGCTGGCCGAGGAGCGCTTCGCGGCGGGCGATGTAGACGGCGCTGGCCACGATGAAGACCGCGCCGACCCAGGTCCAGATGCCCGGAAACTCGCCGAAGGCGAACCAGCCGATCAGGACCGCGAAGGGGAGGCGGGTGAAGTCCAGCGGCACGATCGCCGTCGCCTCCATGATCGAGAGCGCCCGCGCCATGGAGAAGTGCGCGATCGTAAGCACGCAGCCGATACCGAGCAGCCAGCCGAGCTGCTCCATCGTCGGCATCTCCCACCACCAGAGGGCGGGACCGAGCGAGAGCGGGGTCATGATCAGGTTCATGTAGAAGACGATGGCTAAGGGCGATTCCGAGCGCGCGAGCAGGCGCACCAGTGCCATCGAGGTGGCGAACATCAGCGCCGCGAAGATTGCGAGCAGGCCGCCGACGGAGACAGTCTCCGCGCCCGGTTGCAAGACGATCAGGACGCCTGCGAATCCGACGACGGTGGCGATCCAGCGGCGCGGGCCCACGCGCTCGCCCAGCATCAGGATGGCGACCGGGATCATCCAGAGCGAGACCGTAAAGTTCAGTGTGATCGCCTCCGCGAGCGGCGTGATCTGCAGCGCCGAGTACCAGGCCCACATGGCGAAGACGCCGATCACCGCGCGAACCGCGAAGAGCTTGAAGCGGGCCGGGTTGAAGGAGCCGAAGCCGATCCTGACCATGAAGGGCACCAGGATCAGGGTGCCGATGCCGTTGCGGATGAAGGCGATCTGAAACACCGAGACTTCGGCCGAGATGTGGCGGATCGCCGCCGACATGCCGGCGAAGCAGGCGCAGGTGAAGACCATCAGGAGCACGCCTTCCCAGGTGCGCCCGATGGCGGGGCCGCCCGCCCGTTCCGTCGGCTGCGTGCTCATGGCGGGCGGCCTGCTCCCCTACGCCGCCCGCCTGGCGTCCCTCCGTTGCGAGAATGTCGGTGAGCGCAGGCGGCGGACTCGTTCTCTCACGCCACCATGCCACATCGGCCGGGCGCCCACAGCCCGACCGTCGCGTGGGTCAGTCGGACTGCCGCGTTGAGCTTATCGTCAGCATCAGTCCGCCGTCCTGCCGCTCCACCAAGGACTCGAAGGGATAGCCGGCCGCCCATGAAGGCGTATCGATTGTCCAGGACAGGCGCCGGCCGCTTTCGGTGGGTTCGGAGACGACCCGGCCACTTGCGACAGGCTCGTCGGGATCCATCAGGATGGAAAAGCGGCTGGCCGACTGCGGAGCCGGGCCGGTGAGCGGCAGGGGCTCGTCCAACGAGATGACCATACGGTGCGTGCCCACGTCGTGGTGGTACCGCTCCAGAGCGCCGTTGCCATCTAGCTCGATGGTTATGCGGTCGTCGTAGCCTGGCAGGTCTGCGGCGAGAGCGACGCCCCCGTCCCGCGCTTCCGCAGCGAAGGAGAGATCAGCCGCGTCATCACTCAGACGTGCCTCGCCTGCCGTGAACCCCCACTCGCCGAAGGGAAAGACGACGATTTGAATGTCGGCGGCGTAGGCCGCAACGAACCGGTACGTCGCCTCGGGGTCGTCTCCCGCCCGGAAAGAGAAGTCTCGACCGTTGATCAACACCGTGTTGTGCCCGGTCCGGGCAGAGCGCTTCCGGTGAAACAGCATGACCACCCTCTCGGCACCGTGACCGGACTGATTCGTGAGGCCGGCGCCGGCCACTCCGAGCGGCACACCTTCCGCATCGATGGATATCTCGATCGGGGCGCCGTCGAGGCCGGTGAACGACACGTGCACGCCCTGTCCTTCGCCAGCCTCTCCGGTACGCCGATAGTCGATGTCCCGGAAATGAAAGTAATCGGTGCCTTCGGCGATCCATGGATTGTCCATGAAGTGGTGCTGGCGCTTTGCTCCCTCGCGCTCGGTGAAGAAGACCCAGACGAGCTTGTAGGGGTTGACGGGCGAGTCGATGGACATGACCTCGACAGCTTCGTAGGTCGGATGGCGGGGAAGCCACACGTACCAGTGATGATCGAAATATACGTGGTTGCTGATCAGTGGGATGGCCGGCGCGGCTGCGGCTGCACCGCCGCCTGTGGTGGTCGAGGTCACGCAGGCCAAGACCAGCACCGCGCCGGTCAGCAGCCGCGAGAGGGTTTGAACGAGCATTTTTCCATCTCCAGAAGCCTTTTGGGTTCAGTCGCAGCCGAACCAGGTAAGTCGGGCGGTCGTCTCCGGGTTGTCGAGTTGCTTCCGAGCCATAAGCGAGTAGGGGGAGTCCGGGAGCTCATCGATCATGCGCTGCAGATAGACCCCCGCCTCCTCACGCCGCTCCAGCCGCCATAAGGCTTCGGCAAGCGCGCCCAGCAGCTCGCCGCGGGTGAACATCGAGAGGGAGTCGAATTCGGGCGACCGGATCTCGAGAATCTTCGTGTAGTCGCCGACAGCGGTCTCCAGGAACCTGGTGCGGGTCTCGGTATTCGGTATGTGCGGCGCGGAACACAGCATGACCGCCGCTCGCGGAATCAGCGTTTGCAGGCTGTCAGGCGCAAGCGAAACGGCACGATCCATTTGCGCCACGCCCTTGGCGAATAACGCCCGTCCCGTTCCACTGTCTCCGCTGCGAAAACGATCGCGAGACTGGAAAATCCAGCCCGACGCCTGCCAGACCAGGGCGCCTGTATGGTCCGGGTCCGCCTTCAGCGTCTCTTCCACGAGCGCCATGCCGCGCTCTAGCGACTCCTGGTTGCCGGCGAAGCCCGCGGAGAAGAGCTCCCGGGCGGTCTCGTTGAAGCCCTCCGGCTCGTCGGCAGCGGTCGGTGTGGCCAGCAGCAGTGTCAGCAGCAGCGCAACCAAGCCGAGAATGCGCGCCTTCCGGCGCCGATACGTCGTCGATAGTTCCATCTTCCCCTCCCTATGGTTCAGGCGCCGGCGCCTTCGCCCTCCAGAATGTCGCGCAGGTAGGCGACATGGTTCTGGAAGGCGCGCCGCCCCGGCGCGGTCATGCGGACACGCGTTCGCGGCCGCTTGCCCACAAAATCCTTCACGACGGTCACGTAGCCCGACTTCTCTAGGGTCGTGAGGTGGGATCCGAGATTGCCGTCGGTGGCGCCGGTGATCGACTTGAGCCGGACGAATTCCAGCATCTCGCGGCGGGGCAGGGCGTTCAGCGCCGACATGATCTTGAGTCGCGTCGACTGGTGAACGATCTCGTCGGGTGCGCTCATCAGGCACGCCGCATCCAGAAGCCGCCGAGAATGAGAGCACCGCCGCCCGCGAACGGAACGATCAGGCTCAGATACGCGGGCGCGAGGACGAATACCCCGACAGCGACGCCGCCCAGCGCAACGCCAACCGCCGCGTAGCGCAGACCCATCCAACAACCGGCAATGGCGTAGCCTGTGGCGACCAAAAGGG
>JAPPKP010000293.1 GCA_028819955.1 Rhodospirillaceae bacterium
CGAGGGCGCCGCAGGAGCGGCGGGCCGCAGTCGCGGCCTGTCGCGAGTCCGTCAAGAGCGGACTCGCTCCCACGCAGGCCCCATGCAGAGCCTGCTACCATAGCCGGCCATGCATCAGGACGTTGTCGACCTCAATGCCTTCTATCTGACCCGGCTCGGGCGCGTCACGCGCCGGATCCTGGGCCAGCAGATCCGCCGGGTCTGGCCGAACGTGCGCGAGGAGGTGGTGCTGGGGCTCGGCTACCCGGTGCCCTTCCTCGGCCTCTTTCGCGAGGAGGCGGACCGCGTGTTTGCGGTCATGCCGGCGGGCCAGGGGGTGATGGCGTGGCCCGAGAGCGGCGGGAGGCAGGTCGCGCTCGCCGAGGACGGTGTCCTGCCACTGCCCGACGGCTGCATCGACCGCATCCTCATCGTCCACGGGCTGGAGTTCAGCGAGCAGCGCCGGCCGATGCTGGAGGAGGTGTGGCGGGTGATGCGGCCCGACGGGCGCATCCTGGTGCTGGTGCCGAACCGCCACGGCCTCTGGGCCCGTGCCGAGGCCACGCCCTTCGGCCACGGCTCGCCCTTCAGCGCCTCCCAGCTCGGCCGGCTGCTGCGCGAGCACCGCTTCGCTCCGGTCGCCTCCGGCGCGATGCTGTTCCTGCCTCCCACGGGCTGGCGCGGGGTGCTGCGGACCGCCGCCATCTGGCAGCGCGTGGGCCGCCATCTCGGCCGTCCTTTCGGCGGTATCGTCTATGTCGAGGCCGGCAAGACCGTGTTCGAGGCCGTCCCGGTCACGGCGCGGCGCCGCCGCAGAGCCATCATGCCGCTGCCGCAGCCAGTGCCGGCGGGCGCGCGAACCGCTGCGGGGGACTACGGCTTACCGGCGCTCGGCGGAGAGTAGGAACACCGCCTGCTCGCCGAACAGGTTGGCGAAGCGGCCGGTGCCGCTGAAGCGTCGCACGCGCCCCCGTGAATCGACCTGGGTGCGGCGCTCGATGCCGATGTCGAGCTCGCGGCAGAGCATCACGAAGTCCTTGATCGTGCACGGCCGGATCACCGGGGTTTCGTACCAAAGCTCTCCCGAGCCCACACGCGTCGGCATCCGGCCCCGCGTCAAGAGATGCAGCCGGTTGCGCCAGTGCCCGAAGTTGGGGATGGAGACGATCGCGCTCCGGCCGATCCTGAGCAGCTCCAGCAGCACGCCCTTGGGGTCGCGGATCGCGGGCAGGGTCTGGCTCAGCACCACGTAGTCGAAGGCGGCATCCGGGTAGTCGGCGAGGTCGGTCTCCGCATCCCCCTGGATGACCGAAAGCCCGCGCCTCACCGAAGCGTTGACGCCTTCCTGGCTGATCTCGATGCCGCGGCCGTCGACGTTCTTCTCGCGGGCGAGCAGCTCCAGCAGGGCGCCGTCGCCGCAGCCGATATCGAGCAGCCTGGAGCCCGGCTCCACCAGCTCGGCGATCAAGCGATGGTCGGGACGGGCACTCTGACGCATGTCGTGGCGCTGGGGGCCTGCGTTCATCGATAAGGGCTTACGGGTTGCTGAGTCCGCGCTTGGCGGCGGCGCCGCTCAGGAAGCCGTGCAGGGTCTCGAACATGTCCGGCTCGTCGAGCAGGAAGGCGTCGTGCCCCTTGTCGCTCACCACCTCGACGAAGCTCACGTTGGCGGCGACGGCGGCGAGCGCCCGCACGATGGCGCGGTTCTCGGACGTGGGATAAAGCCAGTCGCTGGTGAACGAAATCACGCAGAAGCGGGTCTCGACCCCGCGAAACGCATTCGCAAGAACGCCGTCGTAGTCGGCCGCGAGATCGAAGTAGTCGATCGCGCGGGTGATGTAGAGATAGGAGTTTGCGTCGAAACGTTCGACGAACGCCTGCCCCTGGTGGCGCAGGTAGCTCTCGACCTGGAAGTCTGCGTCGAAGCCGTAGGTGACGTTGGACCGGTCCTGCAGCGAGCGGCCGAATTTCCGTTGCAGCGCCGATTCCGAGAGGTAGGTGATGTGCGCGGCCATGCGCGCCACCGCGAGGCCGCCGACCGGATTGGCGCCTTGTTCCTGATAGCGCCCCTCGCGCCAGTCGGGGTCGGCCATGATCGCCTGGCGGCCGACTTCGTTGAGCGCGATGTTCTGCGCCGAATGCTTGGCCGCACACGCGATCGGCACCGCGGTGTAGCAACGCTCCGGGTAGCTCGCCACCCATTGCAGCGCCTGCATGCCGCCCATGGAGCCGCCGGAGACGCAGAAGAGCTGCTCGATGCCGAGATGGTCGAGCAGCATGGCCTGGGCCCTGACCATGTCGCGGATGGTGATGACCGGGAAGTCGAGACCCCAGGGGCGCCCTGTCGCCGGGTTGATCTCTTTCGGCCCGCTGGTGCCCATGCAGCCGCCGAGCGTGTTGCTGCAGATCACGAAGTAGCGGTCGGTATCGAATGTCTTGCCGGGACCCACCATCAGCTCCCACCAGCCGGGCCGACCGGTGAGTGGATGAGGGCCCACGACGAACTGATCGCCGGTGAGCGCGTGGCAGAGCAGCACCGCGTTGGAGCGATCTTTGTTGAGCGTGCCGTAGGTCTGATAGGCGAGCGTGAACGGCCCGAGCGAGACACCGCAATCGAGCTCGAGCGGCTGCTCCCGGCCGAGCTCGACGCTCAGGCCGGTCTGTGCATGCTCCGCCGCAGCTTGGCTCTTGGGCATTGCGGTCATCGTTCACCGGGCTCCCGACGGCCGCGTCCCGTCATCGGATCGCGCGCCGCAAGTCTCGCCGAAAGGGGGACAGACAGTTGCGATTTGAACCCGAAAGTCAATGTTCTCTTTGATTTTACCACGTTGATGCACTAGGACTCGCCACCCCCTTTAGCCGTGTCAGCCATGCCATGAACAGGCCTTCGCCGGAGGAATCTCCGCTCGCCCCAATGCGCGACGAGATCGACGAGATCGACGACACGATCCACGATCTCCTGATGCGCCGGATGGCGCTCGCCAACCGCATCAGCGAGACCAAGCGTGCCCGCGGCGCCACCGGCGCGCTGCTGCGACCCGCGCGCGAGGCCGCGATCCTCCGGCGGCTGCAGGAGCGTCACGAGGGGCCGTTTCCGTTCCCCGTGATCGTGCGCATCTGGTCCGAGATCATGTCGGCCACGCTCTTCGCCGAGGGCGGCTTCGCGGTCTCGGTGTTCACGGTCGACGAGCCCACCGAGGAAAACCGCTTTGCCGACCTGGCGCGGGTCCACTTTGGCGCCGAGACTCCGCTGCTCAACGCCCGGACGGAGAGCGGCGTGTTGCGCGGCGTGCGCGACGGCAAGGCGTCTATCGGCGTGCTTCCCGTGCCCGCGGATGCGATGAGCGGGGGCGTCGCAGTGAGCGCCGAGCCCTGGTGGCTGACGCTCGCCGTCAGCGACGAGGAGCGGCCGATGATCGTCTCCCGCCTGCCCTGGCTCGCGGGCGGACGACACGCCGCCGGCAAGACCAGCGCGCTGGTGGTGGCCATGACCCCGCCGGCGCCGTCGGGGGACGACGTCTCATACCTTGCGGTGGAATCGTCGGACACGATCAGCCGCGACCGCATTCGCTCGGCGCTCGCCGTGGCCGGCGTTGCGGTGACCGGCTCCGTGGCCTGGTACGACGACGGCGGCGCGCCCGGCCGCTGGCAGTTGATCGAGGTCGATGGCTTCGTCGCCGAGGCCGACCAGCGGCTGCAGCGCTTCGCCGAGCAGCTGGGCGACGATGTCAGGCGGATCGCGGTGCTGGGCGGCTACCCGAGGCCGCCTGCGCCCGAGCGCGCCGGCTGACGGGCGGCGGGTGCTGCAATGCCGGTCCAGCCCATCCCCCGCCCCGGGATCATGGAGATCTCGCCTTACGTGGGCGGTCGGTCGAGCGCGGCCGGACACGCCAACACCATCAAGCTCTCCTCCAACGAGTCGGCGCTGGGGCCGAGCCCCAAGGCGCAGGCCGCCTATCGGGAGCTTGCCGGGGCGCTCCACCGCTATCCCGACGGCGGTGCGACGGAGCTGCGCACTGCGCTAGGTGAGCTCCACGGCATCGACCCCGATCGGATCGTCTGCGGCAACGGTTCGGACGAGCTGCTTCAGCTGCTCGCCCACGCCTATGCCGGACCCGGCGACGAGGTGATCTATTCCCGTCACGGCTTCCTGGTCTATGCGCTGGCGACGCTCGCCGTCGGCGCCACGCCCGTCGTCGCGCCGGAAGTCGATTACACCGTCGATGTGGACGCGATCCTGAGCCGGGTGACCGAGCGAACGCGGATCGTCTACCTCGCGAACCCCAACAACCCGACCGGGACTTACATTCCCAAGGGCGAGCTCCGCCGGCTCTGGGGCGGACTGCCGGAGCACGTCGTGCTGGTGATCGACTCGGCCTATGCGGAATTCGTTGCCGCCGACGACTACGACTCCGGTCTGGAACTCGCCGGCATGGCGCCCAACGTGGTGATGACCCGCACATTCTCGAAGGCTTACGGTCTCGCGGCGCTACGCCTCGGCTGGGCCTACGCGGCGCCCGCCATCATCGACGTGCTCCACCGCATCCGCGGCCCCTTCAACGCCAACGCGGCGGCGCTCGCGGCGGCGCTGGCCGCTCTGGAGGATCAGGATCACGTCGTTCGCACCAAGCAGCACAACGAGCAATGCCTCGATGCGCTTGCCGGGCGGCTCGGCGCCGCCGGCCTCCACGTCGTGCCCAGCGTCTGCAACTTCCTGCTGGTGCGCTTCGCGCACGAGCCGGATCGGGACGCTGCGGCAGCCGATCGCTTCCTTACGGAACGCGGCATCGTTGCGCGGCGGATGGAGCCCTACCACCTTGCCGACTGCCTCAGGATCACGGTCGGGCTGGAGGCGGAGAACGAGGCCGTGGCCCAGGCACTGGAGGCCTTCGTGGCAGCGCCTGCGGCGGTCGCAGACGCGGGCCGCGAGCGGTGAGTGTACCCTTCTCCCGCGTCGCGCTGATCGGCCTCGGCCTGGTCAACTCCTCGCTCGCGCGGGTCTTGCGGCAGAAGGCGCCCGCGACCGAGATCGTGGGCTGCGCCCGCAGCCAGGCGACCATCGACAAGGCGACGGAGCTCGGCTTCGTCGACCGCGTGACGCTCGATGCGGCCGAAGCGGTCGAGGGCTGCGACCTGGTGGTGCTTGGCACGCCGGTCGGCACGTTCGCACCGCTCGCAGCGAAAATCGGGCCGCACCTCGCCGAGGGGGCGATCCTGACCGACGTCGGCTCGGTCAAGAGCGCCGTGCTCGCGGCGGTCGGGCCGCACGTGCCTGCGGGTGCCCACCTGATCCCCGGCCATCCGGTCGCCGGCACCGAGCACTCCGGCCCCGAGGCCGGCTTCGCCGAGATGTTCGAGGGCCGCTGGTGCATCCTGACCCCGCCGCCGGACGCCGACCCCGCTGCGGTCGAGCGCGTCGCCGCGCTCTGGCGCCTGGCCGGCATGAAGATCGAGATGATGGACGCCGCGCACCACGACATGGTGCTCGCCATCACCTCTCACCTGCCGCACCTGATCGCCTACAACATCGTCGGCACGGTCACCGATCTCGAGGAGGAGACCAGGCACGAGGTGTTCAAGTACGCGGCCGGCGGCTTTCGCGACTTCACCCGCCTCGCCGCGTCGGACCCGATCATGTGGCGCGATGTCTTCCTCAACAATCGCGGCGCGGTGCTGGAGATGCTGGGCCGCTTCAGCGAGGACCTCTCGGCGCTGCAGCGCGCCATCCGGCGCGGCGACGGCGCTTATCTGGAGACGCTCTTTACCCGCACCCGCGCAGTCCGGCGCGGCATCATCGAGGCCAAACAGGTCTAGGGTTTCGCGCCTGCGACGGGTGCCGAAGCAAGCTCAGTCGAGGCCGAGGACGTCCGCCATCGTGTAGAGGCCCGGCCCCCGTCCTTCCGCCCAGCGGGCGGCCTGGACCGCACCGCGGGCGTAGGTCTGGCGGTTGGACGAGCGAACCGCCAGCTCCAGCCGCTCGCCGTCGGCCGCGAAGATCACGCTGTGCTCGCCGATCA
>JAPPKP010000369.1 GCA_028819955.1 Rhodospirillaceae bacterium
GACGACCGTCCATCTCCCGCGGTCATGAACCACTGGCACTGGGGAGTGCGTGCAATGCGCACTCCCCTTCTTTCCTCCGCCTATTGCAGCGCCCTTTGCCGGAGCCGTCAAGCGGCCCGATGGAGCGAGGTATATCGAAATCGATATCGGCAGAACGCCGAGAGGCCACGAGCAAAGGAAGACCGATGAGCATCGCCACAAGATTTTGCGCTCTCGGCGCTTTGATCGTTGCCTTGGTGATGGGTCTCGCCGCGTGCCAGACGTCGGGAACGCTTACCGCAATTGCCACCGATGAGCCGGACGCGACCCTCACCTCCTGGCTCGCCAAGCCGGACGGCGACGGCCCCTTCCCCGCCGTCGTTCTGCTGCACGGCTGCAGCGGAACCGAGCTCAACACGTCGCATCGGACGGTCTGGCGCGGCTTGAACAACCACGCCGTGCTGTTGAACGATTACGGATACGTCACGCTCATCGTTGACAGCTTCGGCCCGCGCAGCATCACCGATGGCTGCCAGACCGGCAGCAAGTATCACCCGGTGCAGATCAGCGATGCCGATGCCGCCTTCGATCATCTGGCCTCGCTGCCGTTCGTGGACGCGGAGCGGATCGGCTTCGTCGGTCTCGCACGAGACGGCGGTACTGCTCTAAGTCTGCCGATGCCGAAACCGTACTTTGTGGAGGTCGTGCACGGCAGGACCCACGCGGTGGCAGGCAACCGGACCGCAGGGCGGGATGCGCAGACACGGATGCTGGCCTTCTTCGCCGAGCACCTTGGGGGGCCGTATCCGGCCGAAGCCAGCAAGGGAGTCGACGCCGCAGGCAACTCGGGTTTCGGAGATTTCTTGCGTGCCGCCTTCGTGCTGAACGATTAGTCTCTCGGCCGGGCGGGTTGGGGCCAGCCCGTACCACGCCTTGATCGCGCCCATCACGGCAGGATGCAACGATGATACCCAGCGCCTTTCGCGCCTTCACTTTCGACTGCTACGGCACCCTGATCGATTGGGAGCAAGGCATACTCCGGGCGCTCCGCACGCTGGCGGGAATCGACGCGGACGACGAGGCGCTGCTCGCCGCCTTCGCCCGGCACGAGCACACGATCCAGGAACAGAACCCGGCGATGCGCTACCCCGAGGTGCTGAGCCAAGCCTGCAAGGCGATCGCAGCCGACTTCGGCCTTACCGCGAGCAACGAGCAGGCTACCGACTTCGGCGCGTCGATCGCCGACTGGCCGCCCTTTCCGGACTCGGTCGAGGCTCTCGCCTACCTGCGCGAGCACGGGTTGCTGATGGTGCTCTCGAACGTGGACCGCGCATCCTTCGCTGATAGTGCTCTACGCCTGGGCGATCCCTTCCACGCCGTCGTCACGGCCGAGGATGTCGGGAGCTACAAGCCCGCACCCGCGCACTTCGAGCGTGCCAAGGCGCTCCTCGCGGAAGAGGGGATCGGACCTGATGAGGTGCTCCACGTGGCCCAGAGCCTGTTCCACGACGTGCAGCCCGGCCGCGCAGCGGGCCTTTCCACCTGCTGGATCGACCGCCGCGCGGGCCGCCCCGGGGGCGCCACGCCTCCCGTTGACGTCGAGCCGGACATCGCCTTCACCGACCTCGCCTCCCTCGCCGACTGGCACCGCGCGGGCACAGGCTGAACGCGGGGCGGCGCACGCGCCAGCCGGTCTGCTCCGCCGCGCATGACTTGACATTTCATGAAGTGAGAAGATAGGCCTTCACGCAACGAAGGAGGCTTCGTCATGCCGCAGACCCGTCAGAAATTCGCCACCCAGGTCGACGGTGCCCTGCTCGCCGACCTGCGAGGGCTGGCGAGGCAAGAGGGCCGCCAAATCCAGGCCCTCGTCGAAGAAGCGATCGCAGCGCTGATCGAGCAGCGGCGGCAGGGCACCGTCCGTCCGCACGTGATGAACGCCTATCTCAAGAGCCACGCCCGCTACGGATCGCTCTACAAGAAACTCGCGCAGTGACGCGCGACTATCTGACCCTCGCCGACGTTCTCGCCATCCATGCCGACCAGATTGCCTCTTATGGCGGCGCGGAGGGCCTGCGGGATCCGGGTCAGCTGGAAGCCGCGCTGTTCCGACCGCAGAGCGGCTATTACGCGGACGTGATCGCCGAGGCAGCTGCGCTTTGGGAAAGCCTTTCGCAGAACCATCCCTTCATCGACGGCAACAAGCGCACCGCTTTCGCCGCGACGTTCACCTTTCTCGCCATTAACGGCGTGGAGCTGACGGCCGGCGCCGACGAAGCGTGGACGTTCCTGTCCGGCCTTTATGACCGCAACGAATTCACGTTCGACGCGCTGGATGAGTGGCTCCGCGAAAACACGAAGCCCGTGAGATAGCGCCGGGCCGCACTACTCGTGGACGTCGAAGCGGAACGACTTCGAGACGATCTTCCAATCGCCGTCGATCCTGACCAGGCTCAGGAAATCGGTGAAGTAGCGCGGATGGATCGCGCACTCGCAGGTCACGACGGCGGTGTTCTCGTCCGACATGTCGATGGAGAGGATTTTGTCGAAGCGCGCTTGCCCCGTCGACGCCGGCGGCACGCGCCCCCTCACGATCTCGAACCACTCCTCGCGCGGCCAGTCGACGAACTTGCCGTCCATGTTCGCGAACAAGCGGCTGGACGGGTGAAAGATCGTGGCGAGCTTCTCCGTGTCGCACTCGTAAAGCCCGTCGAAGTAGACTTGCACCACGTCGGTGATCTCTTGGTAGCTGTTGCTCATGCGTGCTCCCTCCCAGTGCCTTGCAGCCCGTCGGCCGGTTCCGTCGTTCACGGACCCCGTATAGGCTTTTGCGCTGGCCGACAAGAGCCCAAGGGGAAGCGGTAGCTGCGCAGCCGCCGTAGGCCGTGCTACCGTTGCGGTCCGCGGTAGCGAGAGCCGACTGGATGCCGCACGGACGCGCGCGGGAGGGAAGGCCATGAAAACCGTCATGCGCGAAAAGCAGTGGGCGGAGAAGTATCCCGACCTCGGGACCGAGCCCGTGCCCACCGAACCCTACTATTCGGACGAGCATTACGCGCTCGAGCGCGAACGCATCTTCCGCCGATGCTGGATCAACGTCGGCCGCGTCGACGAGATTCCGAACCCGGGCGACTATTTCGTGCGCGATATTGCCATCTGCAAGACCTCTGTGCTGATCATCCGGGGCTCGGACGGCATCGTGCGCGGCTTCTTCAACGTCTGCTCGCATCGCGGCAACACGCTGGTGCTGGACCGGCGCGGCACCTGCCCCGGCAGCGTCTACTGCCATTTCCACAACTGGGTCTACAGCGACACGGGCGCGCTGATCCGCGTGCCCGACGAGGAGAACTTCTTCGATCTGGACAAGCGCGACCACGGGCTTGCGCCGGTGAACACGGACATCTGGGAAGGCTTCGTCTTCGTCCACCTGGACCCGGAACCTGCGGAGACATTGCGGGAGTATCTCGGCGGCGTCGCCGACCAGCTCGACGGCTGCCCCTTCCGCGACATGCCGTTGATGCAGACCTATCTGGTGGAGGAGCGCGCCAACTGGAAGGTCGGGCTCGACGCGCAGAACGAGCTCTATCACCTGCCTTTCCAGCACCGCCGCATCCTGGGCGACGCCTTTCTGATGAACGACAAGGGCCACTGCCGCTTCCAGGACGTCAATCTCTACAACTATCACACCGTCTGGTCGTGCGAGTACGACCCGACCCACAAGCTGACGCCGCTGGAAAGCATCGTCTTCGCCTCGGAAAACGGGGCCCCGGCCACCCGCATCCCGCAGATGATCGGCGAGTTCGACTTCTTCGTGCTGTTCCCGAACTTCGTGATTCTGCTGTTCGAGGTCGGCAACTCGACGAGCTACGTCAGCTACAATTTCTGGCCGCTCGCGGTGGACCGCACGATCTGGGAAATCCGCATGCACTTCAGGGAGCCCGCCAATACGCGCGAGCGGCTTCAGCAGGAATACTTCAAGTGCCTGATCCGGGACACGCTGCAGGAGGACCAGGTCGCGCATCAGAACGTGCACGCGGGCCTCGCGTCGCGCGCGAAGTCACATGTGATCCTGCAGGACGACGAGGCGCCGATCCGCTACTTCCACAAGGTGCTGGAGGATCACTGCGGGTTCTACAGCAACGCGTGAGCCGGGCCGGCGGAAGGAAGGAGCGCGCACGATGGCCGACGCCCAGTTGCCGGACGGGTTCGAGGACCTTACCCCTTGGCTTGACTGGGCGCTCGAGCCCGAGCGCGCGCGCACGGCGAAGAAGGTCGAGTCCTCGATGGAGGAGCTCCGCGCCCTCTACGACGCCATGATGCCGCGCATGGAGGAGATCATCGCCTACCTGGATGGCGTGCCTGGCGACGACAGGCCGGCGCCGGCGCACCGCCTCTACCTGCTCACCCTTTCGCTGGTCGAGGTCTCAAACCTGGTGGAGATCTACAAGCGCCGCGAGGTCATCGAGGCCTGCGACCCGTTGCACTTCAACCCGCAGCACTGAGGGAGCTGGTGCTCACTTGGCCAGCTCGCGGAGCACCTCGCGGTCGGCGCGCATGATCTCTTGGGCAAGCGCCTTCTGACGCGCCAATTCTGGCTCGTTGGGCGCAGGCCGGGAACCGCTGTCCGATGTCTCGGTCGGCTCCATCGAATCGTCCTTCTTCACTTCTCTACCCCTCTTCCTTCTCCCTCTTCGGCGGCAGATCGAGCTTGAGGCTCAGCTCCTTGAGGTGCTTGTCCGGCACAGTCGCCGGCGCGCCCATCATCAGGTCCTGCGCCGTCTGGTTCAGCGGGAACATGATGACCTCGCGGATGTTGGGCTCGTCCGAGAGAAGCATGACGATGCGATCGATGCCCGGCGCAATGCCGCCGTGTGGCGGCGCCCCGTATTGGAAGGCGTGGTAGAGCGCGCCGAAGCGCCGCTTCACCTCGTCCTCGCCGTAGCCCGCGATCTGGAACGCCTTGACCATCAGATCGGGCTGGTGATTTCGGATCGCGCCGCTTGATAGCTCCACGCCATTGCAGACGATGTCGTACTGGTAGGCGAGCACGCTGAGCGGATCGCCGCTCTCCAGCGCCTCCATCCCGCCTTGCGGCATGGAGAAAGGGTTGTGGCTGAAGCCGATGGCCCCGGTCTCCCCGTCGCGCTCGAACATCGGGTAGTCGACGATCCAGCAGAAGGCGAACCTGTCCTCGTCGACCAACTCGAGCCGCTTGCCAAGCTCCAGCCGCACGGCGCCGGCGTAGCGCGCGGCAGCATCCGGCTTGTCGCAGCTCAGGAACACCGCATCGCCGTCCGCGAGGCCGGCGATCGAGCGAATCTCGTCTTGCACCCCATCCGGCACGAACTTCGCGATGGGCCCCTTGCCGGCGCCGTCGGCAAAGGTGATGTAGCCGAGACCGGGCGCGCCCAGGCTCTGGGCGAACTCGATCATTCGGTCGAAGAAGCTGCGCGGCCGGTCGGCGATCCCCTTTACCGGGATGCCGCGCACGACGCCGCCCTTGGCAATCGCCCCCTTGAACGCCTTGAACGTGACCTCGTCGCGCCCGAACGGTGCGGTGAGGTCGACGATCTCGATGGGGATGCGCAGGTCCGGCTTGTCGGTCCCGAAGCGCAGCATCGCGTCCTTGTAGGCGAAGCGCGGGAACGGCGGCTGGGTGACCGCACGCTCGGTGAACTCCGTGAAGACGCCGTGCATCACCGGCTCCAGCGCATCGAACACATCCTCCTGCTCGACGAACGCCATCTCGACGTCGAGCTGGTAGAACTCGCCGGGGGAGCGGTCGGCGCGCGCATCCTCGTCACGGAAGCAAGGCGCGATCTGAAAGTAACGGTCGAAGCCGGACGCCATCACCAGCTGCTTGAACTGCTGCGGGGCCTGCGGCAGCGCGTAGAAGGTGCCCGGATGCAGCCGGCTCGGCACCAGGAAATCGCGCGCGCCCTCGGGCGAGCTCGCGGTCAGGATCGGCGTGTGGCACTCCATGAAGCCC
>JAPPKP010000176.1:0-4739 GCA_028819955.1 Rhodospirillaceae bacterium
GGGCTGCCTTCGGCGAGCAGCCCGAGCACACGGCGCTCCGCCGCCGGCAAGCCGGGCATCGCCTCGGCGAGCAGCCCGTCCAGCGCCGGCGCGGGCAGCGGCGCAAGCGTGAGCAGGCGGCAGCGCGAGCGCAGCGTCGCCGGCATCCGGCTCGGTGCATGGCTGACCAGGAGGAACAGCACCTGGCCGGGCGGCTCTTCCAGGCGCTTGAGCAGGGCATTGGCGGCATTGCGGTTCATCTCGTCGGCCGCATCGACGATCACCACGCGCCAGCCGCCCTCGCCCGCCGTGAGCGAGAGGAAGCCGTTGGCCTTGCGCACATCGTCCACCACGATCTCGGCGCGGAGCCTGCCACGGTCGCCGAGACCCCGCTCGATGACCGCGAGGTCGCTGTGGCCGCCCGCCGCGATGCGGCGAAAGACCGGATGCTCCGGCGCTATCGCCAAGCCTTCGTGGCCATCCCCTTCCCCGCCGGCAAGCACGAAGCGCGCGAACCGGTAGGCCAGCGTCGCCTTGCCGATGCCACGCGGGCCCGCGATCAGCCAGGCGTGGGCGAGCCGCCCGCTGCCCCATGCTTCGATCAGCGCCCCGGCGGCAGCCTCGTGCCCGACGAGATGCGGGTTCTCGCGCGGGCCCGGCCAGGCGAAGGCCGAATCGGCGCTTTCACTCATCGAACGAGACTGGAAGGCGCTGCGCCACGACCTCGAGGATCGCGCGTTCGACCGATTCGGGGTCGGTCGTCGCGTCCACCACGGCGAAGCGCGCCGGCTCCGCACGGGCGCGGGCGAGAAAGCCCTCACGAACCCGTTCGTGAAACTCGGTGCCCATCCGCTCGTAGCGGTTCGATCCCGCGCGCGCGCCGGCCCGCCGGAGTCCCTCCGCCACCGGAATGTCCAGCACCACCGTGAGATCGGGCGCGAAGCCATCCAGGGAGAGCGTGCTGAGCCGTTCCAGAATATCGAGGTCGGCGCCCTGGCCGTAGCCCTGGTAGACGATCATCGAATCCACGAAGCGGTCGGAGATGACCCAGAGGCCGCGCTCCAGGGCCGGCTCGATGGTGTGCAGCAGGTGGTCGCGCCGCGCCGCCGCGTGCAGCATGGCCTCGGCCAGCGGTTCCCAGCGTTCCACGGGGCCTGAGACAAGAAGCCTTCGGATCTCTTCGGCGCCGGAAGAGCCGCCGGGCTCACGGGTCAGGACCGTGCCTATGCCGCGGGCTTCGAGCGCATCGCGAAGCCGGGCGGCCTGAACGGTCTTGCCGGCGCCCTCGCCGCCTTCGAGCGTAATGAAGCGTCCGCGCGACATGCCGCGGCGCGTCAGGCCCTTATCCGCCCCGGCCCCAGATCAGCGCGTCGATCGCGGCCCCGATTCGGCCGAAGCCGGAGAGGCTGTCCACCGTGGCGCCTGCCAGCAGCGGCCATTCGCGCGTCTCCACGTCCGGCGCGCTCACCACCAGCGTGGCCACCCGCGTGCCTTTCTCCACCGGCGCCGCGATCGGGCCGTCGGCCACGATCTTCACCACCATGGCCTTGCGGGACTTGCGCGGCATCATCAGCACGATGTCGCTCTCGGCGACCAGGGGCAGCTCCTCGGCCTCGCCGAGCCAGACCTCGAAGTTGTCCACCACCTGGCCCGCGCGGAACAGGACATAGGTCCTGAACGCCCGAAAGCCGTAGCTCAGCAGGCGTTCCGATTCCCGTGCCCGGGTATCGACGCCGTTGATGCCGTTCACGACCAGCACCAGGCGTTGCTCGCCGCGCTTTGCCGATGCCGCGAGTCCGTGGCCCGAGGCCTCCGTGTATCCCGTCTTGAGCCCGTCGGCCCCGTCGTAGCGGTAGAGCAGCGGGTTGCGGTTGCCCTGCTTGATCCCGTTGTAGGTGAAGGTCTTCTCGGCGAACATCGGGTAGTACTCGGGGAAGTCCGCGATGATGCGCCGCGACAGCTCGGCGACGTCGCGCGCCGTCGTGATGTGATCGGAATCCGGCCAGCCGGTGGCGTTGCTAAAGTGGCTGTCGGCGAGGCCGAGCTCGACGGCCGTCTCGTTCATCAGGTCGGCGAAGCCGGCCTCCGAGCCCGCCAGGCCTTCCGCCAGCACGATGCACGCGTCGTTGCCCGACTGCACGATGACTCCGCGCAGAAGCTCGCTGACGGTCACCTTGGTATTGACCTCAAGAAACATGCGTGAGCCCTTCATGCGCCATGCTTTTTTGCTGACGGTGAAGGTGTCCTCCAGGTCGAGTTGGCCGTCCGCCAGGTGCTCGAAGACGACGTAGAGCGTCATGATCTTGCTCATCGACGCCGGGTACATGGGCTCGTCGGCGTTCTTCTCGGCAAGCACCATGCCGGTCCCCGCATCCATCAGGATGAACTGCTGCGCTTCGGTATCGACCGCGGCGGCCGGCCGCGGCTGCAGCGCGGCGATGAGGGCACCGCTCAGGCAGAAACAGAGCGCACAGTAGAGAGCGGCGAGGCCGGCACGCCGGCGCTTGGGGTTTCGATCGGCCATCTCGTCGCGGCTCCTACGCATCGCATCGGGGCTCCCCGCAAGGTGTACACCCTCGCGCGGGGGCGGGCCAAGCACGTCTCTCGTCAGCGGTATCCCGCAACGACCACTTGGGAGTTGGCAAATCCAGCGCGATTGAGCGCGGCCAGGATGATCGCCGCCTCGTCGTCCGAGCCCACGGGGCCGATGCGCACCGCGTAGACCACGCGGCCGTTGCGCCGTTCCGGCTGGACCGCGACGGTGCCGAGCGTGCTCACACGCTCGCCCAGGCGGTGGGCGGCGTCGCGACCGTCCAGAACCGCAGCTTCCACCAGCAGCCTCCGCGAGCCGGCGGCTGCGACGGTCTGCTTCTCCGGCGTCCGCGGCGGGCTCGCGCTTGCCTGTCGCCCAGGCTTGACCGGCGGCAACAGCGCCGCTCCGGCTGGCTGCGGCGTCCAGCGGGGCTTGGCGACGACGACGTCAGGCCCGTCGGCGACGGCAACGACAACGGCCGGCGGCTCGGTGGGCCACGGCACGTCCGGCTCCGTGTGATCCAGGCCGAGATACTCGACCCGAACCTTCGCCAGGCCCTTGCGGTAGAAGCCGAGAAGCTGCGCGGCGCGGCGCGAGAGGTCGATCAGTCGCCCGTCGACGAACGGGCCGCGGTCGTTGACCCGCATTTCGAGCTGCCGCCCGTTCTCCAGATTGGTCACGCGGACACGGCTCGGCAGCGGCAGCGTCGGATGGGCGGCGGTCACCGCGTTCATGTCGAAGACTTCGCCGTTGGCCGTGGGCCGGCCGTGGAACGCGGGCCCGTACCACGAGGCGATTCCGGTCCGGTTGTAGTGTGGATCGTAGCTCGGGTAGTACCAGACGTGGTCGATCTCGTAGGGCGAGCCGAGCTTGTAGCCGCTCCTCGCCGACTGCGGCAGCGGCCGCGTCTCCGGGGTCTCCTGCGTCTCGCGATTAAGTTGCTTGACCACATGAAGCGCGAGCTTCATCTCGCTGCAGCCCGCGAACGCGAGCACGCAGAGCGCCAACGAGGCGAGGAGAAGCGGCTTTCGCGTCATCGGCCGGACCCGCCGGCCGCTACCGCCTCCCGATCCTGTCGGCCAGCAGGCCGACGGATGTCGCGAAGTAGAATGAGCGGTTCCACCGCATGATCGTCCGGTAATTGTCGTAGACGAGGTAAGCAGGCCCCTCTTCCCCGCCAGGCAGGACCACCGAACCGCTCATCGCGGCTTGCGGCAGGTCTGCGCCATTGGAGCGGCGGAGCCCCAGCTCCTGCCATTCGGCGAGGGTCTTCTTCACGTTCAAGTCTGCAATAGACCGATCGAAGCCGGACGGTAACTGAACCTGCCGTCCCCAGGTCTCACCCGCGCGCCACCCGGCCTGCGCGAGGTAGTTGGCGGCGGAGGCGAAGACGTCGGCATGGGTGCCCCAGATGTCCCGTTTGCCGTCGCCGTCGTAGTCCACCGCGTAGCGCACGAAGCTCGACGGCATGAACTGGCTCTGCCCCATGGCGCCGGCCCAGCTCCCCACCATCGCCTCCGGCGTGATGTGGCCGTCCTCCAGGATGCGGAGCGCGTTCAGCAGCTCCTCGCGGAAGTAGGCGCTGCGCCGGCCGTCGTGCGCGAGGGTCGCAAGCGCGCCGATCACCGGAAATCCGCCAAGAAAGTTGCCGAAGCTCGTCTCGATGCCCCAGAGAGCGACGATGAAGCGGGGCGGCACCCCGTACTCGCGCCCGATCGGCTCGAGCAGGTCCCGGTGCTTGGCAAGCAGCGTCCGGCCCATTGCCACGCGCGAATCGGGCACCACGCGCTCCAGATACTGGGCGAAGGTGATGGTGACCTCGGGCTGGGAGCGGTCCAGCTCGATGACGCGCGGGATCGGCTCGATTCCCGAGAACGCCGCGTCGAAGGTCGCGGCGCTGATGCCGAGGCTCAGCGCCTCGCTGCGCACGCCGTCGCGCCACTCGGCGAAGCTCTCGGCCTCCTCATCCTGTGCCATTGCGCCCCCCGCCAAGAGCGCGCCGAGAAGCACCGCACCGGCCGCCAAGCGCGTGGGCCTCAGCCCGATTCTCGATTCGCGCCGCTTCATGGCGGGCCCGTATGACACGCAAATTACGCGCGCGCCAACCCCCCATTGTCCGGGCGGCAATCAGGCGTCGGGGGGGGGGGGGGCGCGGGCCCGGGGGGGGGGGGGGGGCAAGGAGGGGGGGGGGGGGGGTTTTAAAAAAAAAGAAAGAGCCAGGCCAAGA
>JAPPKP010000176.1:4749-5948 GCA_028819955.1 Rhodospirillaceae bacterium
TCTGGGGGGGCCGTTTTAACACTAAAATTACGCGCGCCCAAACCCCCATTTGCCGGGGGCCAAAACGGGCGGGGGGTTGGGGGGCCCCTACCCCCGTGCCGGGGAGCGGCCTCAATCGAGGGCTTCGGGATTGATTACAAAGGAAGAATCGAGCCTGCCATCGAGCGCGTCGAGCACGTGCTGCGCGCATTGGGTGGCCATGCGGATGAAGGCGCCGCGGGAGGAGCCGCCCATGTGCGGCATGAGCACGGTTGCCGGATGGCTGAGCAGCGGGTCGTCGAGTCGCGGCGGTTCTTCTTCGAAGACGTCGAGGCCCGCGCCCGCCAAGTGCCCAGACTCGAGGGCCTCGTAGAGCGCTCTGCCATCGACGATCGGCCCTCGCGCCGCGTTGACCAGGATCGCGCCCTGCTTCATCCGAGCCAGCGCCTCCTTGTCGAGCAGGTGATGGGTCTCCTCGT
Organism: Rhodospirillaceae bacterium; assembly: GCA_028819955.1. Next base: position 5,208 of record JAPPKP010000176.1, read on the forward strand.
TCAACGGGACGTGCACGCTGACGTAGTCGGCGCGCGGCAACGCGTCGGCGAGATCGGCGACCGGCATGCAGCCCGCGTCGACGATATCCTGCTGCGGGACGTAGGGATCGCAGCATTCGACCGTCATCTCGAAGGCTCGGCAGCGCGCTGCGACCTTTTGTGCGATGCGTCCGAAGCCGAGAAGGAGCACGGTACGCCCGTAGAGTTCCAGGTGATCTGCGGTCTCGCGCGCGAGGAAATCGCCGCGCCGCACCGCCTCGTCGTAATGGCGCGCCCTCTTCGACGCCGCGAGCATGAAGAAGAGGGTGAGCTCTGCAACCGCCACGGCGTTGGCGTCGCCCACCGTTGCGATCGGGATCTTCCGCGCGGTTGCCGCATCCACGTCGACGTTGTCGCAGCCGACGCCATGGCGCGCGACCACCTTTAGCCGGTTGGATGCCTTGAGCGCTTCGGCGCGCAACGGCAGGTAGCGCAGGATGAGGCCATCGGCGTCCGCGATTTCCCGGCGCAGCGTCTCGTCGTCGTCACGCGCCACCTCGCAGATTTCCAGGTCGGCACGGCTCTTCAAGAGATCGACGCCTGCCTCGTCTATCGCATCGTGTATGATTACCTTCGGCATGGTTGCCCCGCTGTCTGCGGTCGAACGCCGCGGCCGGCATGGCCCGCTTCCACCGACGGAACGATCAGAGGTCCCGAGCGATGGCGCTGAACTCCCCCGAGGCGCGCGATCTCGCGCATCAT
>JAPPKP010000011.1 GCA_028819955.1 Rhodospirillaceae bacterium
CGGGTCGCGGTGGACGGCGAGGTTGATCACCGCCGTCTGGCCGGCCGTCTTGATCGCTTCGAGTGCGAGCAGGGCCTCGCCGGCGAAGGAAATGGTCTCGGCCACGATGTAGTCCACGCCCTCGTCGACGGCCCAGCCCACCTGCTCGTCGAACATGGCGCGTACCTCACGGGCGGAATCAGGATCGCCCTCGACGTAGATGTTGGAGTTACAGACATTGCCCGCGACCAGCGCGTCGCTTCCCTGCGCCGCCTCCCGCGCGAGGCGCAGCGCGGTGCGGTTCATCTCCTCGAGCGCATCCTCCTTTCCGATCACCCGCAACTTCTCGCGGTGGGCGTAGTAGGTGAAGGCCAACATGACGTCGGAGCCCGCGTGCAGGAAATCGCGGTGAAGCTGGGCCACGACCTCCGGGTGCTCCAGAACCGCCTCCGGCACGTAGGCGCCGGCGGAGAGGTAGCCGCGACGCTCGATTTCGAACAGATAACCTTCGGCGCAGATCACCGGCCCTTCGGCCAGCCGCTCGAGAAGACCCGGTCCGCGGGACGCTGCGGCGTCACTCATGGGTAGCGCTCCTTATTGTTATTGGCTGGCCGGGCCGGGGTGCAGCGGCGAATCCTTCGCCCGCCACAAGAACCGCCGCACGATATCGCCGTAGTCGGCGAACAGGAAGCCGCCATTCTCGGTGAGCACCCGCTCTCGCTCGGCACGGTAGACATGGGGCAGGTCGTACCAGGCGATGCTGGGCCGCTCGTGATGGAGCGCATGAAAATTGTTGCCGAGGAAGAGTAGCCGCATCAGCGGGCCGGCCTCCACGATGACCGTGCGCTGTGGCTGCTCGGCTGCGGGCCGGTGCTCGTAATAGGAGCGCAGCAGGATCAGCGCTGTGCCCGGATAGACGTAGAGCATCACATAGGCCCAGAGCGGGATACCGCAGACGACGAGCACCCAGACCAGCACCAGCGTCGTCAGCACTGCATGCGTGGCCCAGATTTGGACGCATCCCGGCTCGCCGCGGAGGAGACGCGCGCCTTCCTCCTGCCAGAAGGCGAGAATCGTGAGCGCCGGTCCCAGCAGCAGCCGGCCGGCCAAAGTATTGTGGACCCGGAGCAGAAGCCGCCGGCCCGGCCCGAGGCGTCGCCAGCGCGCGGGCTCCACATAGAAGCTCTCGGTATCGGCCAAGGGGTCCGTGAGGTGCGGCGTGGCGTGATGGCTGAGGTGTCGGCTACGGTAGAGAGGATAGGGCAGCCAGAGCGCGACCGGCGCCATGGCGAGCGCGGCGTTCACCCAGGGCCGGCGGGTGGGGTGGCCGTGGATGATCTCGTGCTGCAGGCTGCCGTGCCAGCCGACCAGCCAGCCGCCGAGCGGCAGGATCAGCCACCAGGGCAGCGCATGGTGGTACCAGGTGAGCGCCAGCCAGCCGCCATAAACCGCCGCCGCCACGAGCCAGGTCGGCCCCTCGATGCGGCGCCAGAGGACAGGGAGGTCCGCTCGAGCGAGGGAGTTGTGGAGGTTTCGGTCCACGGCGACCCGGTAGTGGCGACGACGACGGTCCACTCTGCGGCGCGACATTCGTTGAAACAATGTGGGAATTCGCTCGATTCATCACATAACGCGGTAATTTGCGAATGATCGTGATAGACTCCACCAGCTGATGATTTTTCGCCCACCTGCGAGAGTTGGCGCATGGACAGGCGTGACACGGCGCAACGCTTTCGCGAGCGATTGCACGAGGCCATGGAGAAGGGACAGGTCAACCGGTCCGCCCTCGCTGCGCGCATCGGCATCGACCGCTCCACGCTCTCGCAGCTTCTATCGACCGACGCGGATCGGTTGCCGCGCGCCGACACTGCCGCTTCGATCGCGTCGGCGCTCCACGTAAGCCTCGACTGGCTGCTCGGTCTCAGTCAGCAGGAGAAGCTCGGTGCCGACATTCTGGAGGAATCGGTGGAGGTGAAGCTGCGAGCGGACGAGCCGGCGGATGAAAGTCTCGCCGCCTGGTACGCTGAGGCGGCCGGCTACAAGATCCGCCACGTACCGACCACGCTTCCGGACCTGCTGAAGACCGAGGCGGTGCTGGACTACGAGTACCGCGACTTCGCCGCGCGGTCGCCCGACCGGGCGATCGCCATTTCCCACGGCCGCCTCGCCTACGTCCGGCTGCCGGAGACGGACATCGAGATCTGCCAGTCGCGTCAGTCGATGGATTCTTTTGCTCGTGCCGAGGGTATCTGGCGCGACCTTTCGCTATCCGCCAGGCGCGAGCAGCTCGATCACATGATCGGGTTGATCGACGAGCTCTACCCCACGCTTCGCGTGTTCTTCTTCGACGGCCTCACCCATTTTTCCGTGCCTTACACGGTGTTCGGTCCGCAGCGGGCGGTGGTTTACGTTGGCCAGATGTTCTTCGCCTTCAACACGATCGCGCACATTCGCGTGCTCTCGCGCCACTTCGACGCCCTGGTGCGGGCCTCGACCGTGCCGGCTCATGTGGCCGGGGACTTCCTGCGCGAGCTGCGGCACGAGCTGAACGGGAGCTAACGCTCGCGCCGCCATCTGATCTCGTCGAGGGCGAGGCGGGCGCGCACGCCGAGATCGCAGAAGGGTTGTGGCGGCAACGGCGAAGGCCTGCCCTGGGCCTCCATGTCGGCGATGAAGGAATTATCCTGGCCCGTGGCCATGTCCGCCGCCAGCACGCCGGAAATTGTGCCCTTGGTCACGCCGACCGCGTTCTGGCACACGGCAGCGAAGGTGTGGGGCCCCACCCTGCCGAAGCCCGGGGCGTTGTTGCGCGAGAGGCAGACATAGCCGCGCCAGGTGTGCTCGATCTCGACCTCCGGCAGCATGGGGAAGCGCGTCTCGAAGGCCCGCTGGTGGTCGCGGTGGACCGTCCGCATTTCGGCGTCCGAGCGTCTCAGCCTCGGCGCGTAATAGAAACGCTGGCGGATCAGGATGCGCCGGTCTGTGGTGTAGCGCATGGTGACGCTGACGTGGGAGTTGGCCGGGGTGAGCCCCCAATCCTCCACGCCGCCGAGCGTCTGGTGCTCGGCCTCGGTCAGCGCCCGGGTCAGGCTGCCGTGGGCGGCGAAGGTCAGCAACTTGCCCTTGAAGACCGAGAATTGCGGCGCATAGCCGTTGACCGCGAGCACCATGGCCTGGGCGTCGACGCTGCCGCCGGGGGTGGTTGCGCGAACGCCGTTCCGCTCCTCGACCTGCATCACCGGCGTGTGCTCGTGCAGCGTCACGTTCGCGGGCAGCGTGTCGGCGAGGCCCTTGGTGAGGCCCGCCGGGTTCATGAGCCGCCCGCCCGGCGTATAGAGCGCCGACGTGTGATAGGAGGTGCCGAGCTCCCGCCTGAGTTCGGCGGCCTCGACCCAGCGATAGGGCTCGCCCAGGGAATCGAGCGTGCGCGCGAAAGGCTCCAGGATCTTTTCGCGCCCGAGCTCCGAACGGGCGGCGTGATACTTGCCGCGATGGGTGTAGGCGCACTCGATCCCGTTCTGTGCCACGCACGCATCCAGATAGTTGATCGCCGCGCGGCTGAGGCGGATGTAGCCGTGCGCGCCCGAAAGCTCCTCGAACTCACCGCCGACATTGTGCGGCAAGTCGATGGCGAAGCCCGAGTTGCGACCGGAGGCGCCTTCGCCCACCTCGTGGGCGTCGAGCAGGACGATGTGATCGTCGGGCCGGTTTTCGGCGAGCCGGCGCGCCGCAGCCAGGCCGGCGAAGCCCGCGCCCACCACCAGCCAGTCGGCGCGCACGTCGCCCTTGAGCGCGGGCGTGGGCTCGCGCGGGGGCAGGATTCGGCTCCAGCCGTTGGTCGCGTCCTCCTTGGGTAGAATCTTGACCGCCATGAACTGGCCTCCGCGCGGATGGCCGGAAGTACCCGGACTATGCCGGACTTATCCGGACCGACCGCGCCTTGTCTAGCGCGCGTTGGGAATGAAGAGGCGCTCGCCGTCGATGGCGAAGCCGTCGATCGCGGCCTGGCCGGCGGGCGAGAGCAGCCACTCGGCGAAACGCCGGGCAAGCGCGGCCTTGACGTGCGGGTGCCGCTCCGGATTCACCAGGGTGACGCCGTACTGGTTGCGGAGCCGGGCATCGCCCTCCGCCACGACCCGGAGGTCCAGCCTGCCCCGCATGGAGAGCCAGGTGCCGCGATCGGCGAGCGTGTAGGCCTCCATCATCGTCGCCGTGTTGAGCGTCGCCCCCATGCCCTGGCCCGCCTCGCGGTACCAGGTGCCCGATGCGCCTGTGGGGTCCACGCCGGCAGCAGCCCAGAGTGTCTGCTCGCGCCGGTGGGTGCCGCTGTCGTCGCCTCGGCTCACGAAGGGCGCCTTCGCCCGCGCGATGCTGGCAAGCGCCGCCGCCGCATCGCCGGTGCCGGCGATCCCGGCCGGGTCGCTCGCCGGCCCGACCACGACGAAGTCGTTGTACATCAGGTCGAAGCGCGCGCTGCCATAGCCTTCGGCAACGAAGGCCTCTTCCGACGGCTGGTCGTGCACCAGCAGCAGGTCCGCATCGCCGTTCCGCGCGAGTCGGAGCGCCTGGCCGGTGCCGACCGCGACGACGCGCACCTCGATCCCGGTCTCCGCCTCGAACAGCGGCAGCAGGTGGTCGAAGAGCCCGGCGTTCTGGGTCGACGTGGTCGAGGCGACGGTGATGAAGTCGCCGGCCCGCGCGCCCGGCACCGCGAACAAGAGCGCGAGTGCCAGCGTCAAGAGCAGGCGGAAGACGCGGCCTCGAGAGCGGCCGAGTGGTCGCATGTATAGCGCTCTCTGACTCAGGCCCTGGGCGGGGTGAGCTCGCGGCGCTCCCACCAGAGCAGCTCGCCGCGCAGGAAGGCGCTCGCGAGCTCGTTCTGCGGCCCCGCAAAGAAGGTTTCGGCCGCGTCGTGCTCCAACAGGCGGCCCCGGTGCAGGAACATCACCTCGTCCGCGAGCCGCCTCGCCTGGCCGAGATCGTGGGTGGTCATGACGATCTTGGTGCCCTCCTGGGCCATCGCCTCGATCGCGCCCTCTATCACGTGGGTCGCAGCCGGGTCGAGATTGGCGGTCGGCTCGTCGAGGAAGAGCACTTGGGGGTGCAGCGCCCAGGAGCGCGCGAGAGCCAGCCGCTGCTGCTCGCCGAAGGAGAGCACGCGCGCCGGCACCCGTGCGAAGGCGCCGAGCCCGGTGCGCTCCAGCGCGTCGGCGATCAACCGCTGGCGCTCGGGCCGGGGGATGCGGCGCAGGCTGAGCGCAAAGTCGATGTTGGCGGCGACCGAGCGGCGCAGCATCACCGGGCGCTGCATCACCATCGCCTGGAAGCGCAGCGGGTCGCGCCCGGCGGCGCCATGCCACGTTACCTCGCCTTCGCTCGGCTCGATCAGTCCGTGGCAGAGCCGCAGCAGGAGGCTCTTTCCGGCGCCGTTCGGGCCCATGATGACGGTCTTCGGCCCCTCGGCGACGCGGGCCGAGATGGACTTCAGAAGCCGTTGGCGGTCGCGCTCGAAGCTCACGCCCCGAAGCTCCAGCGGCAGGATCGAGGCCACGGTCATCCCAGCCGCCCCTGCGCCAGCGTGCCGCGCAGCAGCGCCGCGGCGGCACTCACCGCAATCGAGAGCGCGACCAGGACGATGCCCAAGCCCAGCGCGAGCGCGAGGTCGCCCTTGGAGACCTCGAGCGCGATCGCCGTGGTCATCACGCGGGTCACGTGGTCGATGTTGCCGCCCACGATCATCACCGCGCCGACCTCCGCGATGGCGCGGCCGAAGCCCGCGAGCACGGCGGTGAGCAGACTGAGGCGGCCGTCCCAGAGCAGCGCCATCAGCGCGCGGCGGGGCGTCGCGCCGAGCGAGCGAAGCTGCTCCTCGTACTCGACCCACAGATCCTCGATCACCTGGCGGGCGAGCGCCGCGACGATGGGCGTCACCAGCAGCACCTGGGCGATGACCATGGCGGTCGGCGT
>JAPPKP010000312.1 GCA_028819955.1 Rhodospirillaceae bacterium
ATGCAGGGCCTCGGCTCGACTGTGACCCAGCTCTACCGCCGCGACCTGCCGCTCCGGGGCTTCGACCACGACCTGCGCGAAGTGCTCTGCGAGGAGATGCGCAAGGGCGGGGTCGACCTCCGCCTCAACACCAATGCGACCTCCCTCGCACGCGACGGCTCGGCGATCGCGGTCACTACGACGACCGGCGAGATCATGGAGGCGGACCGGGTGCTGTTCGCCACCGGGCGTAAGCCCAACGTCGCCGGCCTCGGGCTCGAGACCGCAGGCATCGAGCCCACCGAGGGTGGCGCCATCCCTGTCGATGAAGCCTCGCACACGGGCGTTGCCAATATCTATGCCATCGGCGACGTCACCGACCGCATCAACCTCACGCCAGTGGCCATCCATGAGGGCCGCTGCATCGCCGAGACGCTGTACAACGACAACCCCCGGAAGCCGGATCACCGCGACGTGGCAACGGCAGTCTTCACCACGCCCGAGCTCGGCACGGTGGGGCTCACCGAGGAGGAGGCCCGGCAGGCCTTCCCGGCGGTGGATATCTACAAGACCCGCTTCCGCCCGCTCAAGCACACCCTCACGACAAGGGAAGAGACCATCTTCATGAAGCTCGTCGTCGATCGCGCTTCGGATCGGGTGGTTGGCTGCCACATGGTAGGCTACGGCGCTGGCGAAGCCGTGCAGCTGCTTGGTATCGCCGTCATGGCGGGCGCGACCAAGGCCCAGTTCGACGCGACCATGGCGGTGCACCCGACCGCAGCGGAGGAGTTCGTCACCATGTACGAGCCGGTGCCCGAACCCGTTGCCGACGCCGCTCAATAGCTCATCGGAGCTCACCGCGCCGGCAGATGCTGCGGCCAAACTGGAAATTGCTGGCACGACGGACGGTTCGGGCGTATAGCACCGCAACAATGTGATAATTTCCGCGGGAGTAGGATATGCCCGGCACGTGGAACCCCGGCCGCTGGCGCGGACTGCCGATCAAGCAGCAGCCGCAATGGCCCGATGCGGCCGCACTCGCGTCGGCCGAGGAACGCCTGAAGACGTCACCCCCGCTAGTGTTCGCGGGTGAGGCGCGCAGGTTGCGCGATCGCCTGGCACGGGTCTCTGAGGGCCAAGCCTTCCTCCTGCAGGGTGGCGATTGTGCCGAGAGCTTCGCCGAGTTCCACCCCGACACCGTGCGCGACACCTTTCGCGTGCTGCTGCAAATGGCGGTGGTGCTGACCTATGGCGCCAAGATGCCCGTGGTCAAGGTCGGCAGGCTGGCGGGCCAGTTCGCCAAACCGCGCTCGTCGGACACCGAGACCGTGGACGGCACGACGCTCCCGGCCTATCGGGGCGACATGATCAACGGCATGGCCTTCGACGCGGAAGAACGGACGCCCGTGCCGCAACGCCTGCTCCGGGCCTTCAGCCAGTCCGCGTCGACCCTCAACCTGCTGCGCGCCTTCGCCCATGGCGGCTATGCCAACCTCCACGCCGTGCACCGCTGGAACCTGGGCTTCGTCGCCCAGAGCACGCAGGGTGCGCGTTACGAGGCGCTAGCCAACCAGATCGGCGAGACGCTCGACTTCATGGAGGCTTGTGGGCTGACCGAGGAAACCTCGCCGCAGATCCGGGAGACCGAGTTCTACACATCCCACGAGGCCCTGATCCTCGAATACGAGCAGGCGCTGACCAGGATCGATTCCACCACCGGCGACTGGTACGACTGTTCGGCGCACATGCTCTGGATCGGCGACCGCACGCGCCAGCCGGACGGCGCGCACGTCGACTTCCTGAGCGGCGTCGGCAATCCCATCGGGCTCAAGGCAGGCCCCAGCCTGGAGCCCGATGGCCTGCTCGACCTCATCGACAGGCTCAACCCGCTGAACGAGCCCGGCAGGATCACCGTGATCTCCCGCATGGGGCACGAGGCCGTCGAAGGCAGGCTGCCGCCCCTCGTGCGAGCCGTGCAACGCGAAGGCCGGCACGTGGTCTGGGCCTGCGATCCGATGCACGGCAATACGATCAAGTCGTCCAACGGCTACAAGACCCGCGTCTTCGACCAGGTCCTGTCGGAAGTGCGCGGCTTCTTCGCGGTGCACCGGGCCGAAGGCACGCACCCCGGCGGAGTCCACTTCGAGATGACCGGCCAGGACGTGACCGAGTGCCTGGGCGGTGCCCAGGAGATCACCGAGGAGGACCTCTCCGACCGCTACCACACCCACTGCGACCCGCGGCTCAACGCCTCGCAGGCGCTGGAGCTCGCCTTCCTCATTTCCGAGCATCTGCGGGAGGAGCGAGCGGCCGTCGCCGAGCCCAGGGCGCTGCACGGCTAGCGGTGCCGGGGGGTCACGATGTTTCCCCACAATGGCCCGCCCGACAGCGAGGTCGCTCGCTATACCGACCACTACTTCACGCGCACGCGCAAGGCGATCGGCCGCTTCGGCGACGCTCGGGTCACCTATGCGCTGTTCATGCGGCGGCCGGTCTGTTTCGCGCCCCGCCTGATGATCGAGTGGCTGGAAGCGGTTGCGGCTGAGCGCGGCACCGAGTTCACCGTCGACTGCCAGTTCGAGGAAGGCGAGTGGGTCGGCGCCGGCGAGCCGCTCATCTACCTCTCGGGTTCCTTCCATCACCTCGTCGATCTGGAGACGCTGTATTTGCAGCGGCTGGGCGCTGTCTGCGTCGCCGCCTACAACGCCTACGCCATGTCGCGCAGCCTGCCCAAGGTTGCGTTCCTGGCGATGGACGCGCGCCATTGCGCGGGCCTGGAGATGGCAGAGATGATGGCCTACGCGGCGAGCGTGGGCTCGAAGGCGGCGAAGCAGGAGTGCGGCGCCGTCGGCTTCATCGGCAACGCCACCGACGCAACCGCCCACTACTTCGGCAATCAGCGGGGCTACGGCACCATGCCCCACGCCTTCATCGGCTACGCAGGCTCCACGCTCCGCGCGGCCGAGATGTATCACGAGATTTTCGCGGGCGAGCCGATGACCGTGCTCGTCGACTACTACGGGGAGGAGATCACCGACACCCTCGCGGTGTGCCGGCGTTTCCCCGACCTCGTCGCGCAAGGCGAGCTGAGCATCCGCCTGGATACCCACGGCAGCCGCTATGTCGAAGGCCTGGACATGGCGAAGTCCTACGCCGTGCTGGAGCGCTACAGCCCGAATGCAGTGCGCGAGTACCGCACCGAGGCGGAGCTGCGCTGGCTGCATGGTACCGGCGTGAGCGCTGCAGCACTCTTCCACCTTCGCGCGGCGCTCGACCGGGCCGGCTTTGAGAAGGTGAAGATCGTCGCGAGCTCCGGCTTCGGCCCCGCCAAGTGCAGAGTCATGGCCAGCGTGAACGCGCCCATCGACGTGATCGGCACGGGCTCGTTCCTGCCCGAGAACTGGTCCGAGACCTTCGCGACAGCCGACGTGGTGGACTACAACGGCACCGCGCGGGTCAAGCTCGGCCGCGAGTTCCTGCTTCGCAATGGCGCGGACGGATCGCCCCGCTCGCGCTAGGGTGCGCCCGCTGAGACCACGCGGGTCGGGCTGACGTTGGTAATCGGGGCCGGCAACCGCCGGCTCCTTTGTGTATAACCGGCCGACCATGACCGACACGCTCACCATCGCGCTCGCCCAGCTCAATCCCACGGTTGGGGACCTGGAGGGCAACAAGGCGCTGATCCTGCGCGCCCGTGCCGAGGCCGCGGCCGAGGGCGCCGACCTCGTGGTCTGCACCGAGCTCGTGGTTACCGGCTACCCGCCCGAAGACCTCGTGCTGAAACCGATGTTTCAGGAGCAGTCGCGGGCAGTCGTGGAAGCGCTCGCCGCAGCGACCGCGGACGGTGGACCGGCGCTCCTGCTTGGCGCGCCTTGGGTAGACGGCGGCAAGCTCTACAACGCCGTCCTGCTGCTCGACGAAGGCCGCGTCGCGGCGCAGCGCTACAAGTACGAGCTGCCCAACTACGGCGTCTTCGACGAGGTGCGGGTGTTCGCGCGTGCCGGCCTGCCGGGGCCGATCCCGTTTCGAGGCGTCCGCCTCGGCGCCATGGTCTGCGAGGACATGTGGTTCCCCGAGGTCGCCGAGTGCCTGGTCGAATCGGGTGCCGAGATCATGATCGCGATCAACGGCTCGCCCTTCGAGAGCGACAAGGGCGACACCCGCCTCAACCTCGCCGTCGCGCGGATCGGCGAGACCGAGCTGCCGTTGATCTACGTGAACCAGGTGGGCGGTCAGGACGAGCTGGTCTTCGACGGCGCTTCGTTCGTGCTCAACGCCGACCGCGGCCTCGCCGCCCAGGCGCCCGCCTTCGAAGAGGCGATCGTGCTCACCCGCTGGTCGCGAGAAGATGAGGGCTGGCGCTGCGCGCCGAGCTCCCGCGCCTCGCTGCCCGACGGCCACGCGGCGACGTACCGGGCCATGACGATCGGGCTTTCCGACTATGTCGAAAAGAACCGCTTCCCCGGCGTGCTGATCGGACTCTCCGGCGGCATCGATTCGGCGCTGACCGCCGCCGTCGCCGTCGATGCGCTGGGCGCTGAGCGGGTCTTCTGTGTCGCCATGCCGTCGCGCTACACGACGCAGTCCTCCCTCGACGACGCGGCCGAGTGCGCCCGCCTGCTCGGCGTCCGCCACGAGGAGGTGGGGATCGAGCCGGCGGTGGACGCGCTCGGCGGTATGCTGGCGCCGATCTTCGCCGGCCGCGAGGCGGACGAGACCGAGGAGAACATCCAGGCGCGGGTGCGCGGCGTCATCCTCATGGCGATCAGCAACAAGCTCGGCCACATGGTGCTCACCACCGGCAACAAGTCGGAGATGTCGGTGGGCTACGCCACGCTCTACGGCGACATGTGCGGCGGCTACTCGGTGCTGAAGGACGTCTACAAGACCGACGTGTTCGAGATGGCACGCTGGCGCAACGGCAACTGGATGGAGGGTCTCGAGGGGCCGCAGGGGCGTGTAATTCCCGAGGCGATCATCGACAAGGCGCCGAGCGCGGAGCTTCGCCCGGACCAGACCGACCAGGACTCGCTGCCGCCTTACGAAGTGCTGGACGACGTGCTGCGAGGCCTGGTGGAGGAGGAGCGCTCGACCGAGGAGATCGTGGCGCGCGGCCATGAGGCGGAGACTGCGGCTCGCATCTGGCGGATGCTCGACATTGCGGAGTATAAGCGGCGCCAAGCGCCGCCGGGCATCAAGCTCACGCTGCGCTCCTTCGGCAAGGACCGCCGCTATCCCATCACCAACCGCTATCGCGGGGCCGACTGAGCCGTGACGCTCACACTTCACAACACGCTGACCCGCAGGCGCGAGCCGCTTGACCCTGTCCGCCCCGGCCATGTCGGCATGTATGTCTGCGGGCCCACGGTCTACGACCTCGCCCACATCGGAAACGCGCGGCCCATCGTGGTGTTCGACGTGCTCTACCGCGTGCTGAAGCGGCTCTATCCGTCCGTCACCTACGTCCGGAACATCACGGACGTCGACGACAAGATCAACGAGGCGTCGCGCCGGACCGGCGAGCCCATCGAATCGATCACCGCGCGTACCACCAAGGCGTTCCACGAGGACATCGCCGCGTTGGGCGCCCTGCCGCCCGATGTGGAGCCAAGGGCGACCGCGCACATTGCGGAGATGATCGCGCTGATCGAGGCGCTGGTCGCGGCCGGCAACGCCTACGAGGCGGAGGGCCACGTTCTCTTCCACGTGCCCTCGGCACCCCGCTACGGCGCCCTCTCCGGGCGCAACCGCGACGAGATGATCGCGGGCGCGCGTGTCGAGGTCGCCCCCTACAAGCGCGATCCTGCCGATTTCGTGCTGTGGAAGCCGAGCGACGAGACCCTGCCGGGGTGGGAGA
>JAPPKP010000265.1 GCA_028819955.1 Rhodospirillaceae bacterium
AAACTGCACGGCTCAGGGGCTAGGACTAGGTGTCAAAGATGGCCCATCAAGACCAACCCGCTCCGACAGGGCGGAGCCTCGACGATGGAGGCGGGCGAGTGGACACTCAGCGCACCGTGCAAGAGGGCATGCTCAAGTCCGTACAGATTCGCAATTTCCGCGTCTTCGAGGACCTTTCCATCGAGAGCTTGAGTCGCGTCAATCTGGTAACGGGCCGAAACAACGCGGGAAAGACGAGTTTGCTCGAAGCGCTCTTCCTTTTGTCGGGCGCTGGTAACCCCCAAATGGCGCTCAACTCGAACGTTATTCGTATACCGGACTTGCCGATGTCCGGCCCAAGGGAAATCTTGCGTGAAACATACTGGAAGCCGATGTTCACTGAGCTAGATACCAACAGAGTCATCGAAATTGAGGGTGTACACGCCGCACGTGGTCCCTTGATTCTTCAGATGTTGCTCGAACGGCCAACCGTCGTCGAGCTTCCTCTTGGGGGCCCAAGGGAAGTTTCCGCAAGTGACCTACACGGCGAAAGACCACTCTTGCTCTCCTTTAAGGGTGGCCCCGACCATAAGGTGGAGGGTCGGATCCGCTACGCCGGACAGTCGGTTCAGATCGACCAACCAAACATTCCGGTGCCGTACGATGCGGTAATCTTGCCGACGCAGGTCATGAACCATCCGGATAATGTGGAGCGCTTGAGCCGACTCAGAAAGCGGAAGCAGGATGCGCAACTCTTAAGTGCGTTGAGGATCATTGAGCCCAGGTTGCAAAGCATCGAAGTCAATTCTGCAAGCGGCTTCCCTATGATTTGGGGTGATATTGGACTGCCCGAACTCGTTCCATTGGCGATGATGGGAGAGGGAATGACCCGCCTAGCACGACTGGTGCTGGTCATCGCCACCGTGCCTCGAGGCTTAGTCTTAGTGGACGAGATCGAGACTGGTCTGCATCACACGGTTTTGGCCGATGTTTGGCGGGCGGTCGACGAGGCCGCCAAGCAGTTCGACACGCAGATTGTCGCTACTACCCACAGCTATGAGTGTGTTCAGGCTGCCCATGAGGCTCTCGGTGACGGCGACGGCTTTCTTCTCCATCGACTAGAGGTTTCCGAGGCGGGTAATCGTTGTGTCACTTATCAGCCCGAGTCCATTGATGCTGCGATTCGCCATGACCTGGAGGTTCGTTGAGTATGGCGCACCCGACGCAGATTAGTAAGTCGATTCAACTTCTTGTCGAAGGAAAGGATCAACTGAATTTCTTTGAAGCATTCATCCGACGTGTAGAACTCCAGAACGAGCTGCAAGTTCAGGACTTCGGTGGCGTTAATGAGTTGCGTGGCTTCTTGCTCGCACTGGTCGATGCCCCGGGGTTCGATACGGTCGTCAGTGTGGGGATTGTTCGTGACGCCGAGGAGAGTGCAACGGGAGCGCACCGGAGCGTCGAGAATTCGTTGCGCAATGCGGGACTTCCTGCGCCCGGCGACGCAAACGGCGGCGACGGACCGGCGGTACAAGTGCTGATCTTGCCGGGTGGCGAGGAAGAACGAGGCATGCTGGAGACGCTTCTGTGCCGAAGTGTCGTGGATGAGCCCGTAAATGATTGTATCAACGGCTTCTTGGAATGCGCTGATGCACTGCCGGGTATCGATATCCGAAAGCCTCACAAGACGCGTGCCCACGCCTATTTGGCAACACAGCCGGAGCCGCAAGTGTCCGTCGGCGTGGCGGCATTAAAGGGCTACTGGCCCCTGGATCACGAGGCATTCGCAGGGGTCCGCACCTTCCTGACGGCGCTCTCGGCATCGTAGGGCGCCGCGGCCCCCGGCGGGGCCGGCAGAGACGAACCAAATAATCCGCATGCGGGTGGTGGCGACTCGGGCGCGTTTGATAAGGTAGGGGTCCATGACGCGGTACATCTTCGTCACCGGCGGCGTGGTCTCCTCCCTCGGCAAGGGACTGGCTTCGGCGGCCTTGGGCGCGCTCCTGCAGGCGCGGGGCTACCGGGTTCGGCTGCGCAAGTTCGACCCCTACCTCAACGTCGATCCGGGCACCATGAGCCCGTTTCAGCACGGTGAGGTCTATGTCACCGACGACGGCGCCGAGACCGACCTCGACCTCGGCCACTACGAGCGCTTCACCGGCGTGCCGGCACGGCGCTCGGACAGCGTCACCGCGGGCCAGATCTACCAGACCGTGATCGCGAAGGAGCGGCGGGGCGACTACCTCGGCGGCACCGTGCAGGTCATCCCCCACGTCACCGACGCGATCAAGGAGGCGATTGTCCGCGACAGCGACGGCGCCGACTTCGTGCTGGTCGAGATCGGCGGCACGGTGGGCGATATCGAAGGCCTGCCGTTCTTCGAATCGATCCGCCAGTTCGCCTACGAGCACGGGCGGGACAAGGTGATGTTCATCCACCTGACGCTGGTGCCCTACATCGATACCGCCGGCGAGCTGAAGACCAAGCCCACCCAGCACTCGGTGAAGGAGCTGCGCAGCATCGGCATCGCGCCCGATCTGCTGCTCTGCCGGGCGAACCGCCCGATCCCCGAGGCCGAATGCGCGAAGATCGCGCAGTTCTGCAACGTGCGCGAAGACAACGTGATCGCCGCGACCGACGTGGAGACCATCTACCAGGTGCCGCTCAGCTATCACGCGCAGGGCTTCGACACCCAGGTCATGCGCTACTTCGGCATCGCCGACGCACCGGCGCCGGACCTCTCCGGCTGGGAGAGGATCGTCAAGCGCACGCTCACGCCGGAGGGCGAGGTGGCGATCGCGGTGGTCGGCAAGTACACGGGGCTGCGCGACGCCTACAAGTCGCTCTTCGAGGCGCTCACGCATGGCGGGGTCGCGAACAGCGTGCGTGTCGATACCCGCTGGATCGAGGCCGACGACCTGGAGGTCAACGGCTCCGCCGGCGCGCTGGAATCCGTGCACGGCGTCTTGGTGCCGGGCGGCTTCGGAGAACGCGGCGTGCCTGGCAAGATCGCCGCGGTGGAGTATGCGCGGACGCGGGGCGTCCCCTACTTCGGCATCTGCTTCGGCATGCAGCTCGCGGTGATCGAGACCGCGCGCAACGTCGCCGGGATCCCCGGCGCCGACTCAACCGAGTTCGGCCCCTGCGACGAGCCGGTGATCGGGCTGATGACCGAATGGGACCGGGACGGCGAGCTGGAACGCCGCAACGCGGGCGACAACCTCGGCGGCACAATGCGGCTCGGCGCCTACGAGGCGGTGCTGGAGGTAGGGAGCCGCGTGCGCTCGATCTACGGCAGGGAGCGGATCTTCGAGCGCCACCGCCACCGCTACGAGTTCAACATCGGCTACCGCGAGCGGCTGTGCGACGCGGGCATGGAGGTGGCGGGCCTCTCGCCCGACGGGGCGCTCGCGGAGATTGTCGAGCGCCCGGATCATCCCTGGTTCGTGGGCGTCCAGTTCCACCCCGAGCTCACCTCGCGCCCGTTCCAGCCGCATCCCTTGTTCGCCTCCTTCATCGGGGCGGCGGTCAGGCAGGCGCGGCTGGTCTAGGGGCGAAACGAGGGCGATGTGAGCGAGACGCCCGCCGACGGCCGGGTGGCGATCGGCGATTTCCAGGTCGGCAATGCGCTCCCGCTCGCGCTGATCGCGGGCCCCTGCGCCATCGAGGGGCGCGACCACGCGCTTCGGGTGTCGGAGGCGCTGGTCGAGATGACCGCGGCCCGCAGCATGCCGCTCGTCTACAAGAGCTCCTTCGACAAGGCGAACCGCACCTCGGCCGGGAGCCCGCGCGGCATCGGGATCGACGAGGGACTCGCGGTCCTGGAGGCGGTGCGCGAGGCGCACGGCTGCCCGGTGCTGACCGACGTGCACCTGCCCGAGCAGTGTGCGGGCGTGGCGCAGGCGGTGGACGTGCTCCAGATTCCGGCCTTCCTCTGCCGCCAGACCGACCTGCTGCTGGCGGCGGCCGCCACCGGCAAGGCCATCAACGTGAAGAAGGGGCAGTTCCTCGCGCCCTGGGACATGCGCCACGTGGTGGCGAAGATCACCGGCGCCGGCAATCGCCGGGTGCTGGTGTGCGAGCGGGGCGCGAGCTTCGGCTACAACACGCTGGTCTCGGACATGCGGAGCCTGCCGCTGCTGGCGGAGACCGGCTGCCCGGTGGTGTTTGACGCCACCCACTCGGTGCAGCAGCCGGGCGGGCAAGGCACGGTGAGCGGCGGGCAGCGGGAGTTCGTGCCCGTGCTGGCGCGGGCGGCGGTTGCGGTCGGCGTCGCGGCGGTGTTTATGGAGACTCACCCGGCGCCCGACGAGGCGCCGTCGGACGGCCCCAACATGGTGCCGCTGGCTGCGCTGCCCGCGCTGCTCGACCGGCTGCTCGCCTTCGACGCGCTGGCGAAGAATTCGTGAGGGAGAGAGCGATGAGCGAGGGATGCGTATTCATCGGCGGCGACTATGTCGCGCCCGAGGACGCCAAGATGTCGATCTTCGACGCAGGCTTCGTCTGGAGCGACACGGTCTACGACGTGACCTCCACCTGGTCCGGCTGGTTCTTCATGCTGGACGAGCACCTGGAGCGCTTCCAACGCTCCTGCGCCGGCTTCCGGCTGGAGAACCCGCATACAGCCGACGAAATGCGCCAGATTCTCGCCGAGTGCGTAGCGCGGACCGGGCTCGACAACTGCTACGTGAAGATCCAGCTCACCCGCGGCGTGATCCAGAGCCAGACCCGCGACCCCCGCCTCGGGTCGCCTCAGTTCGTCGCCTACGCCACGCCATACGCCTGGATCTGGGGCGAGGAGAAGTGCCGCAACGGCGCCGCGCTCTACATCAGCGGCATCGAGCGGGTCTCGTCCAAGGCGATCGACGCCCGCTACAAGAATTACAACCGCGCGGACTTCGTGCAGGCCCGCTTCGAGGCCTACGACAACGGCTGCGACGACGCGATTCTGGTGGGCGCGGACGGCTCGCTCACCGAAGGGCCGGGCTACAACATCTTCGTCGTGCGCGACGGCGCGGTGGCGACACCCGAGAGCAACGTGCTGGAGGGAATCACACGGCGCGCGGTCGCCGAGCTCTGCGGCGAGGAGGGCATTCCCTTCACCTACCGCAGGGTGGAGCCGGAGGAGCTCGGCACGGCCGACGAGCTCTTCGCCAGCACCACGGCGGGCGGCGTCATGCCGGTGGTCCGCCTCGGCGACAGGCCCATCGGCAACGGCCATGCCGGGCTCGTCACCAGCCGCATTCAGTCCCGCTACTGGAGCAAGCGCGAGGAAGGCTGGCACGGCACGCGGGTGGAGGACATCCGCGCCGCGGCGTAGTGTCGTGTTTCTGAAGTTCATTAGCATTCGGTCTGGTCGGCGCGCGGTCTCTCCGGCCGAGCCTCTCCCACACTCGTCATGCCCGGACTTTGATCCGGGCATCTCTCTCAGCCAGGTCCACCCGTCACCGAGCACACACGTGGATGGCCGCATCAAGTGCGGCCATGACGCGGAAAGGGCGCCGCGCAGGTAGATAGAAACGTCCCGAACGGGACACTAGACGGGCCGCAGGCCGCCCGGCCCTTCAGACTCCCCAAACCATGGTGCGGTGCACGGCGCGCGGTGGGCGCGCCATCGTCGTGCCATGCAGTGCGCGAACTATCAGGCCGCAACGGACGGGACAGCCGAACGAGCGGGCCTCTTGCTTCCGCGCGCAGGACCGTGCGGGCTTGCGCGACGCACGTGCGGCACATCCCACTTGTCCCATCGAATCCCACATGTCCCACCGAATCCCGCTTGTCCCACCGAATCACACCTGTCCCAACGAATCACACCTGTACCAAAGAATCCAAGTCTCTTATACACAA
>JAPPKP010000381.1 GCA_028819955.1 Rhodospirillaceae bacterium
GGTTGTAACAGGCCACCCTTCGAGGAGGGACGCCGGTCCGCGAGTTTCGCGCGCCGGCGCGGGCTTCGTTGGGGCGGGAGTAGTGCGTGTTCGATAGTCTGTCCACCAGGCTGAACGGGGTCTTCGAGACGCTGACGCGGCGCGGCGCGCTGAGCGAGGCGGACGTGAGCGCCGCGCTCCGCGACGTGCGGATCGCCCTGCTCGAGGCGGACGTGGCGCTCCCGGTGGTCAAGGACTTCATAGCCGGCGTGAGCGCGAAGGCGGTCGGTACGGACGTGCTGAAGAGCGTGGCGCCGGGCCAGCAGGTGATCAAGATCGTGAACGATCACCTGATCGAGATGCTGGGCGGCGAGACCGCGGAGATCGGCATCGCCGCGGCCACCCCACCGGCCGCAGTCCTCATGGTGGGCCTCCAAGGCTCGGGCAAGACCACCACCACTGCCAAGCTCGGCCGCTTTCTGCGTGTGAACCACAAGAAGCGCGTGCTGATGGCCTCGCTCGACACCAGCCGGCCGGCGGCCATGGAACAGCTCGCAACGCTGGCGGTGCAGGCCGAGGTGGACGTGCTGCCGGTCATCCCCGGCGAGCGCGCGGTCGCGATCGCCCGGCGCGCCATGAAGTCCGCCGCGCAAGAGGGCCACGACGTGGTGCTGCTGGATACCGCCGGCCGGCTCCACGTGGACGAGGAGTTGATGGCCGAGTGCGCGGCGGTGCGCGACGCGGCGGTGCCGGCGGAGACCCTGCTGGTCGCCGATGCGCTGACCGGCCAGGACGCGGTCAACGTCGCCGGCGCCTTCCACGAGCGGATCGGCCTCACCGGCATCGCGCTGACCCGGGTCGACGGCGACGGGCGGGGCGGCGCTGCGCTCAGCATGCGCGCGGTCACCGGCTGCCCCATAAAGCTCATCGGCGTCGGCGAGAAGCTCGACGCCATCGAGCCCTTCCACCCGGACCGAATCGCGTCGCGCATTCTCGGCATGGGCGACGTGGTCTCCCTGGTCGAGAGGGCGCAGGAGACCATCGAGCGCGACGAGGCCGAGCGCCTCGTCCGCAAGGCCAAGAAGGGCGGCTTCGACCTTAACGACCTGTCCAAGCAGATCCAGCAGGTCCGCAAGATGGGCGGCATGGAGGGCCTGCTCGGCATGCTGCCGGGGGTGGGCAAGGTCAAGCGCCAGCTCGCCGAGGCCAACGTCGACATCAAGATGCTCGACCGCCAGCAGGCGATCATCGACTCGATGACGCCGGTCGAGCGGAGCAACCCCAAGCTGCTCAACAGCTCGCGCAAGCGGCGCATCGCGGGCGGCTCGGGCACCACCGTGCAGGACATCAACCGCCTGCTTAAGCAGGTCAAGCAGATGAACGTCATGATGAAGCGGGCCGGCAAGCTGGGCGAAAAGGGCCTGATGCGGGCCGGGATGCCCGGCATCATGCCGCCCCGCTGATCACACGCAGCCAACAAGGAGACTGGAGAGAGCATGTCACTGAAAATTCGCCTGTCCCGCGCCGGCGCCAAGAAGCGCCCGTTCTACCGCGTGGTCGTGGCCGACACCCGCAGTCCGCGGGACGGCCGCTTCCTGGAGCGTCTCGGCACCTACGACCCGATGCTGCCCAAGGACCACCCGGAGCGCGTGCGCCTCAACGAGGAACGCATTCGCCATTGGCTGGGCGTCGGCGCCACGCCGTCGGATCGGGTAGCGCGCTTCCTCGGCGCCGCCGAGATCATCCCGATGCCGGCGCGGCGCAACAACCCGCAGAAGGGCCAGCCCAGGGCGAAGGCGCTGGAGCGCCAGGCCGCGCGGGCCGAGAAGGCGGCAGCAGCAGCCGAGGCCGAAGCCAAGGCCCCCGCAGAGCCGCCCGCCGCTGAGGAAACAGCGCCTGAAGAGGCCGGTTCAGACGATGGCGAGGGCAAAGAGAAAGCCGCTGAAACAGGCCGCATACAGCGCGCCTGACGGGTCAGCTGAACCCGCATTATCGGCGGACGCCACGGCGCCACGGGCGGAGACGGTCTGCCTCGGGCGCGTCGTCGGCGCCCACGGGGTGCGCGGCATCGTGCGCGTGCAGAGCCACACGGCGGACCCCGACGACCTCGCAGCCTACGGCGCACTCAGCGACGAGACCGGTACCCGGCACTTCGCCCTCACGGTCGCCGGGCACGTCAAGGGCCTCGTGCTCGCCCGCATCGAGGGCGTCGAAGACCGGGACGCGGCAGAAGCGCTGCGCGGCACGGACCTTCACGTCCCGCGTGCGGCGCTGCCGCCAGCCGAAGACGAGGAGTACTACCACGTCGACCTGCTCGGCCTCAGCGCGGAAAGCGAGGATGGCACCGCCCTGGGTCAAGTGAGCGCCGTCCACGACCACGGCGCCGGGCCCATCGTCGAGATTCAGCCGCCCGACGGCCCTTCCACCCTGGTCCCCTTCACGCGGGAGCACGTGCCGGCCGTCGACATCGAGGGCGGCCGCATGGTCGTTGCCGTCGCGAAGGAAGCCCCGTGACCGCGGCCCGGCACGAGAGCGAGCAATCGGCTGCCCGGCCCTGGAGCGCCCACGTGCTCACCCTATACCCCGAGGTCTTTCCCGGGCCGCTTGGCGCAGCACTTGCCGGCCGCGGCCTCGAATCCGGTCTCTGGCGGCTGGAAACGGTGGACATCCGCCGCTTTGCGCGCGATAAACACGGCACCGTCGACGATCACCCGTTCGGCGGCGGGGTGGGTATGGTCATGCGCCCCGATGTCCTGGCAGCGGCCATCGATTCGGTTGGGCCGGCAGAGGGTGGCGCACCGCGCTTCCTGCTCTCGCCGCGCGGTGCCCCGCTGACCCAGGAGCAGGTGAAGGCATTGGCGAACGGCCCCGGCATCACGCTGATCTGCGGCCGTTTCGAAGGAGTCGACGAGCGTGTACTGGAAGTCCGAGGCGTTGCCGAGCTCAGCGTCGGCGATTACGTCCTGTCGGGCGGGGAGATCGCGGCCATGGCGGTGATCGACGCCTGCGTGCGCCTGCTGCCCGGCGTGGTCGGCCGACCCTCCTCGCTGGTCGAGGAGAGTTTTGAGGACGACCTGTTGGAGTATCCGCAGTACACCCGCCCCCGCCTCTTCGAAGGCCGCGCGGTGCCGGAGGTGCTTCTCTCCGGCGATCACGCCGCCATTGGCGCCTGGCGCCGTGCCCAGGCGGAACATGTGACCAGAACGCGGCGCGCCGACTTGTGGGCTCGCCACCAGGCGCGTCGATAAGCGGCGCGCCCGAGACCGCGAGGATAGTGCCGTGAACATGATCGAGCAGCTGAATGCCGAGGCCGTGGAGAAGCTCGTGGAGGAGCGGGAGGTTCCGATCTTCGGCCCCGGCGATACCCTCCGCGTGCACGTCAAGGTGGTGGAAGGCTCGCGCGAGCGGGTGCAGGTGTTCGAGGGCGTCTGCATTGCCCGGCGCAACCGCAGCCTCAACTCCTCCTTCACCGTCCGCAAGATTTCCTATGGCGAGGGGGTGGAGCGGGTCTTCCCGCTGCATTCGCCGCGCATCGCGAAGATCGAGGTGGTGAAGCGGGGGGCAGTGCGCCGCGCCAAGCTCTATTACTTGCGCGGCCGGCGCGGCAAGTCCGCGCGCATCAAGGAGAAGCGCGACGACCGCGGCACGAGGAAGGCCGCCGCCAAGGCGAAGGAGACCGCCAGGGCCGCCGACTGAGCGCACCGGCCATCGCCGCGGGAGGACACCGATGAGCGGCCCCAAGACCCTGTTCGACAAGATCTGGGAGAGCCACGTGGTGGCCGAGAACGACGACGGCACCACGCTTCTCTACATCGACAAGCACCTGATCCACGAGGTCACGAGCTGGACCGGCTTCGAGAAGATGGCCGAGGACGGGCGCCCGGTGCGCCGCCCCGATGCCACCCTCGGCGTGCCCGACCACTCGATCCCCACCAGGAACCGCGCCGCCGGCGTCGAGGGCATCGGCGATCCGCTCGGCCGCGGTCAGGTCGAGGCGCTAATCGAGAATTGCGAGAAGTTCGGAGTCCCCTTGATTCCGCTCACGGACCTGCGCCAGGGCATCGTTCACATCATCGGGCCCGAGCAGGGGCTGACGCTCCCGGGCGCCACGCTGGTCTGCGGCGACAGCCACACCGCGACGCACGGCGCCTTCGGCTGCCTCGCCTTCGGAATCGGCTCCAGCGAGGTCGAGCACGTGCTGGCGACCCAGACGCTCAACCAGAAGCGCCCGCGCAATATGCGCATCACGGTCGCCGGCGACCTGCCCGCAGGCATCACCGGCAAGGACATGATCCTCGCAATCATCGGCGAGATCGGCACCGCCGGCGGCACCGGCCACGTGGTCGAGTACGCCGGCCCCGCGATCCGCGCGCTTTCCATGGAAGGGCGGATGACGGTCTGCAACATGACCATCGAAGGCGGTGCGCGCGCAGGCCTGATCGCGCCGGACGAGACCACCTTCGCCTACCTCAAGGGCCGACCGATGGCGCCCTCGGGCGACGCCTGGGACCAGGCCATGGCCCATTGGCAGACTCTCGCCTCCGATGAAGGCGCGGCTTACGACAAGGAAGCCACCGTCCAGGCGACCGACATCGCCCCGCAGATCACCTGGGGTACCAGCCCCGAGGACGTGATCCCGGTGACCGGGCGGACCCCCGACCCGGCCGCAGCGCCGGACGAGAAGCGTCGCGAGGCGATCTCACAGGCCCTCGACTACATGGCGCTCGAGCCCGATTCGCCCATCGAGGGCGTGGCCGTGGACCGGGTCTTCATCGGCTCCTGCACCAACGGCCGGATCGAGGACTTGCGCGCCGCCGCCGCCATCGCCAAGGGACGCAAGGTGCCGGCGGGCGTCGGCGCCATGGTCGTGCCGGGCTCCGGTCTGGTGAAGCAACAGGCCGAGGAGGAAGGGCTCGACCGCATCTTCCTGGAGGCCGGTTTCGAGTGGCGCGATGCGGGCTGCTCCATGTGCATCGCCATGAACGACGACAAGCTCGCGCCCGGTGAGCGCTGCGCATCGACTTCGAACCGCAACTTCAAGGGCCGCCAGGGCCGCGGCGGGCGCACCCATCTGGTGAGCCCGGCGATGGCTGCGGCCGCTGCCGTCAGCGGGCGCTTCGTCGACGTCCGCGAACTCGTGTCCTGAGGAGGGCCCGTCATGCGCACGTTCACGACCCTCTCCGGCCCGGCGGCGGCGCTGCCGATGATCAACGTCGATACCGACCAGCTGATCCCCAAGCAGTATCTCACCGCGATCAGCCGCGCCGGGCTCGGCAAGGGCCTTTTCCACGACTTTCGCTACGACCTGGAGGACAAGGAGCTTCCGGACTTCGTCCTCAACCTGGAGCCCTGGCGCGACGCCTGCATCCTCATTGCGGGCGAGAACTTCGGCTGCGGGTCCAGCCGCGAGCATGCCCCTTGGGCGCTCGAGGACTTCGGCATCCGCTGTGTGATCGCGCCGAGCTTCGCTGACATCTTCTTCAACAACTGCGTGAAGAACGGCATCCTGCTGATCCCGCTGCCGGAAGACGACGCGAACCTGCTGATGGACGACGCCGGGAACTCCCAGACCTGCCGGATGACGGTCGATCTGGAGGCCCAGACCGTCACGAGGTCGAACGGCGAGACCGTGGGCTTCGAGATCGAGCCCTTCCGCAAGCATCGGCTGCTCAACGGGCTCGACGATATCGGCATCACCATGACCAAGGCCGCCGAGATCGACGCCTTCGAGGCGAAGCAGAAGGCCGCCCAGC
>JAPPKP010000026.1 GCA_028819955.1 Rhodospirillaceae bacterium
CGTCGAGCCAGTACGCGAGCCGGGGCGGAACGCTCTGCGAGAGCAGCATCACCCTCACGTACCCGCCCGTCCTGAGCGCGAACGCCGCGGCGAGGAAGATCGAGACGGCGAAAAAGTACGCCGCGTACTCCCAGGCGAAGGAGAGGCTCAAGTTGAGCGCGGTGCGGCAGAAGATCTCGGCGATGATGAGCGCCGCGATCCCCAGCACCAGCACAGCCGCAACGTAGCCGCAGAGCCGCGACAGCGCGTCGATGCCCGCGAGAGTCCGAGTTAGCGCCTTACCGAAACGATTGGTTTCGTAACCGGTCGATGTGCGATCCCTGTCTCGCATTCGGAGCGACCCGAGCCCCCTCCTCACCCCGGCCCTCTCCTCCCCCGTGGGGAGGAGAGGGTGAACAGGCGGTGCATTCTTCGTTCCCCCTCCGCCCTTTGGGGGGAGGAGGACAGGGGGAGGTGGGATTCGTTTGAGTCGCCTCGATCCGGTGCGGTCAGATCGTGCTCGAGAATGGACAAGGCGCCGGTCTCCCCTGCCCGCTCCGGGCTATCCGGACCGGAACCCGGCGCCGGCGACGACCCGCCAGGCACCGGAGCCGCGCCCGCCTAGCGGCCGATCTCCTGGAGGAAGCCGTCGATGATCGCCTGGCCTTCGTCGCCCAGCTCGGCCAGCGCCTCGGCCAGCATCGGCTCGGTCGCGGCCTGCATGTCGGCCAGCATCGCCGCCGTCACCGCGCCCATCGCGACCCCGCGCTCGTTCAGGATATTGGACTTCGCCGCATCCTCCGCCTTGCTGACCTGCCAGAACACCGGTTCCAGCATCCGGGCCGCAGACTCGATGGCGTCTCGCTGGCCCTCTGTAAGCTCGGCCCAGGCATCGAGGTTCACGGAGACCATGTTGGACGACCAGACGTGGCTGGTCGGGTACATATTCGTGAGGAATTCCCAGAACTTCCCGTCCACGCCGGAGCTCGCCGAGGTCGTGACCGCGTCGATGGTTCCTGCCGCGAGCGAGGGCACCACCTCGCCCCACGGCAGCTGCACCGAGGTCATGCCGATGCGGTTGAACATCTCGGTCGTCGTGTCGTTGTAGGTGCGGATCTTGATGCCGGCGAGGTCCGCAACCCCCTTCGCCTCCACCTTGGTGTAGACGTACTGGCGCGGCCACGGCACGACGTAGAGCACCTTCTGGTTGAATTCAGCCGCCACCTTCTCGATGGCCGGGCGGAAGTGCTCGTGGAAGACCGCGAGCTGATCGAGGTTCTCGATGATGTAGGGCTGCGTCTCCAGCCCCAGGATCTTCCGCTCCCCCACCTGTTGGTTGAGCAGCATCTCGCCGATGGGCACGAGCCCGTCGCCCACCGCGTTCAGCATCTCCGGCCCCTTGAAGCCGAGGGAGCCGCCAGGATGAATGTTGACGACGACCTCGCCGCCGGTGACCTGCCCCACAACCTTGGCGAAGGTCTTGGCGTTCTCGACATGGAAGTTGCCGTCGGGCCACGCGAGCGGCAGGTCCCATTCCGTCTCGGCGACGGATGTCGCGGTCAGCGAGATCGAGAGCAGCGCCGCGGCGGCAAAGGCGACGGCTGCGCGTTTCGCGGCATGCGCCATGGTTCGATACCCCTTTGTCGAATTCGGTTCCCTGTCAGGCGGATTGTAGATCGTGGAGGACGCACCTGGATACAAACGGCGTCGAGGAATATTCGCCAGCCAAGGAGCGCGCCGTCACACCAGCAGCAGCGCGGCCAGGCCGAGGAAGGCGAGGAAGCCGATTACGTCCGTGATGGTGGTGAGCACCACGCCGGCCGCCGTCGCCGGGTCGATCCGCAGCCGCCAGAGCGCCACCGGAATCACCAAGCCGAACAGACCGGCGACAAGCATGTTGATGATCATCGCGGCGGCGATCACGATTCCGAGCGCGATATTGTCGTACCAGGCCGCGGCCGCGACGCCGATGAGCACGGCGAAGACCACGCCGTTGAAGCCGCCGACCAGTGCCTCCTTCCACAGCACCCTGAGAAAGTTGGCCGTCGTCAGGTCCTTGGTCGCGATGGCGCGCACCGCCACTGTCATGGTCTGGGTGCCGGCGTTGCCGCCCATGGAGGCGACGATCGGCATGAGCACCGCGAGCGCCACCATCTGATCGATGGTCCCGTCGAACTGGTAGATCACCAGCGAGGCGAGAATCGCCGTGCCGAGATTCACCAGCAGCCAGGTGAAGCGGCCGGTGGCCGTGCGCAACGCGGCGCGGTAGATGTCCGGCTCCTTCACGCCGCTGAGGCGCAGGATGTCCTCCTCCGCCTCCTCCTGGATGACGTCGACCACGTCGTCCACGGTGATCACGCCGATCAGCCGCCCGGTCGCGCCGATCACCGGTGCGGAGACGAGGTCGTACTGGTCGAAGACGTGGCCCACCTCTTCCTGGTCGGTCTCGGCGGGGATCGCCCTGACATCCGTCGCCATGATAGTGCGCAGCCGCACCGGGCGCCGGGTTCGCAGCAGCCTGTGCAGCGGGATTCGCCCGATCGGCCGGTACTGGGGGTCGATCACGTAGATCTCGTAGAAGTCGTCCGGCATCTCGCCGCCGGTCTCGCGCATGTGGTCGATGGTCTGGCCAACGGTCCAGAACGCCGGCAGCGCGACCAGCTCCCTCTGCATCAGGCGGCCGGCGCTGTCCTCGGGGTACGTCAGGCTTTCCGCGACGCTGGCCCGCTCCTCGCTCGAGATCGCATCGAGGATTTCCTTGCGCTGCGGGTCGTCGAGGTCCTCGAGCACGGCGACGGCATCGTCGCTCTCCATGTCCGCAATGGCCTCGGCGGCGCGCTCCGCCCCGATCTCGCCGATCAGCTCCTCGCGGATATCGTCCTCGACATGAGGGAGCACATCGCCGCTCAGCACATCGTGGGCGACGGCGACGAGGCGGCGGCGCTCGCCGGCGCTGAACCGCTCGACCAAGTCGGCGATGTCGGCTTCGTGCAGGGGCGCCACCAGCGCGCGGACACGATCGCCGTCAGACTCCGACAGCGCCGCGCGCACGGCACTGACAAGCTCGGTGGTGAGGCCGTAGAGCCCTTCCCGCCCGCCTCGGTCGGGCGCCCGGCCGGCCTCCGGCGGCGGGTCGGAATGCGCCACCGGAGTCTCGCCTAGCTCGCCGCGTCGGCGGCGGTCGCGGAGTCGCCCTCCTCCGCCCGGCTCTGGGCCTCGACGGCGGCGACGGCGGTCATGTTGAGCACGCCGCGCGTGGTGGCGGAGCCGTGCAGCACGTAGGCCGGCGCGGCGAGCCCGAGCAGGATCGGGCCGACCGAGATGCCGTCGGCCAGCACCTTGAGCATGCCGTAGGCGATGTTGGCCGAGGTGAGATCCGGCAGGATCAGGGTGTTGGCCTGGCCCTTGAGCCGCGAGTTGGGGAACCTCTCCGCGCGGATCGCCTCGTCGAGCGCGGCATCCGCGTTCATCTCGCCCTCGGCCTCCAGCTCGGGCGCGTGCTGGTGCAGCAGATGCAGCGCTTCCCGCATCTTCACCGACGACGCCAGGTCGTTGCTGCCGAAGTTGGAGGCCGAAAGCAGCGCAATCTTCGGCGTCATGCCGAAGCGCCGCACCTGTTTGGCCGTTAGCACGACCGATTGGCAAATCTGCGACGAGCTCGGATCCTCCATGATGTCGGTATCGGCGATGAAGAAGATGCCCTTGGTGAGGATCAGGACCCGCAGCGCCGCCGCCGATTCGGCTCCGGGCCGGAGCCCGATGACGTCGAGCACGTAGTTGAGCTCGGGCCGGAAGCGCGGAGCCGGGCCGGCCAGCAACGCGTCGGCGTCGCCGCAGCGCACCATCATCGATGCGATCACCGTGGGTTGGTTGCGAAGCGTCGTGCGCGCCGCCGCAGGCGCGACCCCGCGTCGCCCCATCAGCTCGTGATAGAGCCGCCAATACATGTCGTACTTCTCGTAATCCGCAGGATCGATGACGTCGACGTTGGCGCCGGGCTCGAGCCGGAGCGAGAGCCGGTCGATCCGCTCCTCGATGCGCGACGGCCGCCCGATCAGGATCGGCTGCGCGATGCCCTCGTCGATCGCCTGCTGGGCGGCGCGCAGCACGCGCTCGTTCTCGCCGGCGGCGTAGACCACCCGCTGCAGGTCCTTCTTGGCCTGGTCGATCACAACTTTCATCAGGTAGCCGGTGCGGAACACGAGGCCCGCGAGCTCCTGCCGATAAGCCGCGAGGTCGGCGATCGGCCGGGCGGCGACGCCGCTCTGCATTGCCGCCTCGGCGACGGCGGCCGGCACGGTCTCGATCAGGCGCGGATCGAAAGGCTTGGGGATGATGTAGTCCGGGCCGAATTTCTGGGACTGGTCGCCGTAGGCCGCGGCCACGACATCGGAGGATTCGGCAGTCGCGAGATCGGCGATCGCACGCACGCAGGCGAGCTTCATCGCCGTGTTGATCTCGGTCGCGCCGCAGTCGAGCGCGCCCCGGAAGATGAACGGGAAGCAGAGCACGTTGTTGACCTGGTTCGGATAGTCGGAGCGCCCGGTCGCGATGATCGCGTCGGGCCGCGCCGCAAGCGCATCCTCCGGCATGATCTCCGGCGTCGGGTTCGCGAGCGCGAGGATGATGGGCTTGGAGCCCATGCTCCGCACCATCGCCTGGGTCATGGTGCCGGGGCCGGAGAGGCCGAGAAAGATGTCGGCGCCCGCGATCGCGTCGTCGAGCGTGCGCGCATCCGTATCCAGCGCGTAGCGCGTCTTCTGCTCGTTCAGGTCCGTCCGGCCCGTGTGCACCACGCCCCTGCTGTCGCACACGGCCATGTTGTGGCGGGCCACGCCGAGCTCCTGCAGCAGGTCGAGACAGGCGATCGCCGCGGCACCGGCGCCCGAGCACACCACTCTCACCTCGGCCGGCTCCTTGCAGACGATCCTGAGCGCGTTGAGCGCGGCGGCGGCAACGCAGATCGCGGTGCCGTGCTGGTCGTCGTGGAACACCGGGATGTTGAGGCGCTCCTTGAGGCGGCGCTCGATCTCGAAGCACTCGGGCGCCTTGATGTCCTCCAGGTTGATCGCGCCGAAGGTGGGCTCCAGGCGGGCGACGGTCTCCACCAGCGCGTCGACGTCGATCTCGTCGATCTCAATATCGAAGACGTCGATGTTGGCGAACTTCTTGAAGAGGACCGCCTTGCCCTCCATCACCGGCTTGGAAGCAAGCGCGCCGATGGCGCCGAGGCCCAGCACCGCACTGCCGTTGCTGATCACCGCGACCAGGTTGGCCTTGGCGGTGTAGTCCCAGACCCGCGCCGGGTCCTCCGCGATTTCCATGCAGGGTGCCGCCACGCCCGGGCTGTAGGCGAGGGCGAGGTCGCGCTGCGTGCCCATGCGCTTGGTGGCGTGGATGCCGAGCTTGCCCGGCTTGGGTTCGCGGTGATAGTCGAGCGCCGCTTGGCGCAAGTCCTCGGCCATGCCGTGCCCTTTCCCTGTCCCTGCGGCGCCACGCCGGCGGGACTTTGGTCGCAACGCCCGAGGATAGCAAACAGAATCGCCTGAGCGATGACGACTGCGCGTTATTTCGGGACCCCGCCGGTGTAAGATCGGCCGCTCACGGGGCGCGAAGCTGGCAAAGGGAGGCGGTCATGGCGTTCGCGGAGGTCAACGGCGTCAAGCTCTGGTACCAGACGACGGGAGAAGGCGCGCCCGTGGTTCACATCCACGGCGCGGGCTTCGGCCACTTCAACTTCGCCA
>JAPPKP010000020.1 GCA_028819955.1 Rhodospirillaceae bacterium
ACCTCGTGCTGGTCGCCGAGCAACGCCGATGTCGAGAAGTTGGCGGAGCCCGTCAACACGCAGCGGTCGCCGTCCGGTCCCTCCGAAAGAAGGAAGATCTTCGCGTGCGAGACATGGCCTTCCACCACCCGAACTTGCAGGCGGCCATCCCGGACGCGCAGGAGCACTTCATCGCGGTGCGGCGCGGACAGGCCGCGAAGGGCGCTGCGGACATCCTCCATCGCGGCGGTCTGCAGCGCGATAATCGCGGCCATGTCGTTCACGGCCCGCGAATAGCCGAGCACACACTCGACGCGCGCTTCCTCGAACCGCTCAAGAACGGTGCTCAGCATCTGCGTGCTCGAAGAGTAGGTGAGGATCCGGATGCGGCGATATCGCCCGAATTCATCGAGATCGAATTCGCCCACCCCGGTCGCCTCGGCATCGAGAACCTGCGTTCGAGCCCACGCCGCATCGGATGGAAACAGCCCGGGAGCGATGGCGCGCGGAGCCCCTGAAGGGTCTTGGCGGTTCATCGTTCTTGAACCTTCCTTATCGCCTATCAGACGCTTGAAAGATATCCGTCAACACCGGCGGGGGCGAGCGACCCTCGACCTGGCGGCGCATCCGTGAGAAGGCGGAACTCGACGATGTGCGGATCCATGACTTGCGGCACAGCTTTGCCTCCCGTGCGCTGGCGCTTGGCAAAGGGCTGCCGATGATCGGGAAGCTGCTTGGCCATACGCAGGTGCAGACGACAGCTCGCTACGCCCATCTCGCCCGCGACACCGTGAAGGCTTCCGCCGCCCGCATCGGAGACAGCATCGATGGCGACCTCGAAGTGGCAGGATAGCGAGGAACGTGTGATCGTATGCGACCGTGCGGAATGGATATCGGTTGGTGCAATTTCACCGCCCCGCTTGACGTATCTCATTTGAGATGTATACCGTTGGCAATCGGGGAGGAAATCCCATGCCGGCTCAGACATCCATGCTTCATGTCCGCGTAGACGATAAATTGAAGGCCAAGGCGGCCGACACACTGGCCGGTGTTGGCCTGACACTCTCAGATGCCGTGCGCATCCTTCTGACCCGCGTTGCCGCGGAGGGCGGTTTGCCGGCGGGCCTCACCGCCGATCCTGAAGCCCATGATGCGTGGTTCCGCGCCAAGGTACGGGAAGCACTGCACGATCCGCGTCCCGCGGTTCCACATGAACAAGTGATGACCGACACCCAGGCGCTGATCCACGGAAAGCGCCGTGCGCGATCCTGAACGGAGGGCCACGCCGGTCGCCGATCTCATGGCGATCGTCGACTACATTTCGGACGACAACCCCGATGACACCCAGGTCTTACAGCAAAATATCGAAGCCAAGGTATGCCAACCCAGCCGTGCCGGGTGGTACTACGCCGAATCCAGACGCATGAAATGTTGAACGGAAGATCGCAACCGTGAATCGATTCGAAGACTTGGCCAATCGCATCCGGCTCGGCGAGGATTCGGCCCTGGAACTCAAGAGCGTCGTGGTGGCCGGAGGCCGAATCAAGGGCCCGAGCCGAAACGATTTCGCGGATGAGCTTGCCGCTTTCGCCAACACGAAAGGCGGCACGGTAGTCCTCGGGGTAAATGACCAGACCCGGAAGGTTACGGGCATACCACTTGATAGCCTCGACGTTGTCGAAGGCTGGGTTCGTGAGATCTGTAACGATTCCGTCAAGCCTGCGCTGGACGCCGATATCTACAAGTTGGACTTGCAGGACACGGCCGGCCGGGCTGTCCCCGTCATTTGCATCGAGATTTCTCGTAGCCTCTTTGTGCACCGAAGCCCGGGTGGGTACTTTCGCCGAATCGGTAGCTCGAAGCGTGAAATGGCTCCGGAGGTTCTGGCGCGCCAATTTGAGCAACGCAGCCAGAGCCGAATAATCCGCTTCGACGAGTCGGTGGTGCCCCGCACGACAACAGGTGATCTGGATTACGCTCTGACCCGTCGTTTCCTGCGACCAAAACTCGCCAATGAAAGCGTCACCGAGGAGCTTGCACGCAAACTGCGTGTGGTAGCAGACGATGATCAGGGCGTTTCGCGGCTTACGCTGGCCGGAGTTCTTCTGTGTACGCGAGAGCCTCAAAGGTGGCTGCCACATGCGCATATACAGGCAGTCAGCTACGCAGGGGAGCGCACCGACATCGACTACCAGACCGATGCACGCGATATCAACGGTCCGCTCGACGAACAGGTAGGTGAAGCGCTGAATTTCGTGCTACGGAACATGCTGGTCCGCGCGACAAAGTCGACCGCACGGGCTGAGCGCCCGCAGTTCAGTGACAGAGCGATATTCGAAGCCCTTGTCAACGCAGTCGCTCACCGGGACTACTCGTTGGCGGGCGCCCGCGTACGCTTGCACATGTTCAATGACCGGATCGAGCTTTACGTACCCGGAGCGCTGCCGAATACGCTCACCACCGACACGATGCATCTCCGTCAATCCAACAGGAATGAGCTCATCGTGTCCCTGTTGGCGCAGTGCCCTTCCCCGGCGAATCTCGGACGCTCGCGCCTGATGGACCGTCGCGGTGACGGAGTGCCCATCATCAGGGAAGAATGCGAGAAGCTTTCCGGCTGCCTTCCCGAGTACACCATGATCGACGAAAGCGAGTTGAGGCTAGTGATTCCGGCGGCGCAACCAGCTACTGCAACATGAAGAAGTGGAATCCAGGGTGCAGGACGTGAAGCGCATCGTCTGTCTCGCGAATTCCCGGAAGCTGCACGGGCGCTGCGTCGCCGGTCGGGAGTGGAACGACGGTCAGGTCGGCCGATGGATTCGGCCCGTCAGCGATCGCGAGCATCAAGAGGTATCGGAGTATGAGCGTCAGTACGAGGACGGTAGCGATCCGCAAGTCCTCGATGTCATCGACGTTCCTTTGGTAGAGCCGCGCCCGCGGGGCTTTCAGTCCGAGAACTGGCTGCTCGATGCTGAATACTACTGGGAGCGGGCAGGCAGGCTGTCGTGGTTCGATTTGCCACAACTCGCGGATTCCGCAGCGCCGCTTTGGCTCGATGGCCACAGCACGTACCACGGACGGAACGACAAGATTCCGCTGGAAATTGCAGATTCGGTCGGAGACTCGCTGAAGTTGATTCATGTCGACGACTTCCAGCTCTCGGTGTTCAAACCTGGTGAAGCATTCGGAAACACAAAGCGGCGTGTCCAGGGACGCTTCAGCTATGGGGGAAACAGTTACTGCCTGTGGGTCACAGATCCGGTATACGAGCGGCAATATCTGGCAAAGCTGGACGGCACTTATTCCGTTGGCGAATGCTTTCTCACCGTGAGCCTTGGGGAGCCTTTCGGTGGTGCCGTCTACAAACTCGTTGCCTCGATAATTGCTAAACAACTCCAATAGATCCCATGAACGAACCCTGCAGTACCGTGTTCACCGTCGGCCATTCAACACACTCACTGAAGGAGTTCGTTGCGTTGTTGCAGCTGCACGAGTTGACTGCTGTAGCAGATGTCCGCTCCGCGCCTTACAGCCGATTTAATCCTCAGTTCAACCGCGAACCATTCGCGAAAGCCTTGGGTGCGGCGGGGATCCGGTACGTGTATCTCGGCAACGTGTTGGGTGGCCGGTCTGAAGACCCAGCCTGCTACGAAGACGGACGTATCCGCTACGATCGTGTAGCGGCAACGGAATCATTCAAGGACGGACTGGTCCGTATCGTTCATGGCGCCGCCGAGTATCGAATTGCGCTCATGTGCGCGGAAAAGGAGCCGCTCGAATGCCACCGGACGCTCCTCGTCTCCCGCGCTCTGGATCAGCAGGGCGTCAACATCGCGCACATTCACGCCAACGGTAGACTGGAGCCGCACGGTGAGGCAATGGATCGCCTACTCGACTTCCTGGGGCTTCCTCGCGAGGATCTCTATGCCACGCGAGAAGAACTGATCGCCACTGCCGTCGCGCGACAGTCGGAACTAGTCGCTCACGTGGACGACAAGCCGGTTGCTCGGTCCGAGGAGCAAGACTCGTGAAGGTGTTCACCATCGGTTTTACCAAGAAGTCGGCTGACCAATTCTTTGGTCTGCTGCGCGCATCCGGCGCGAAGCGCGTGGTCGACGTTCGGCTCACCAACGTGTCCCAGCTCGCCGGCTTCGCCAAGCGTGATGACCTTGCATTCTTCCTCGCCGAGATCTGTGGAATGGAGTACGTCCACCTTCCCGAGCTCGCGCCCACGAAAGAGATACTGGACGATTACAAGAAGCGCGGTGGCGACTGGGAGACCTACGAGGTCCGTTTCCTCGAGCTTATGCGCCGACGTCGGATCGACAGGACGATTCCAGAGGAAATCGTCGCGGATGGGTGCCTGCTATGCAGCGAGGACAAACCTCATCATTGCCACCGCCGGTTGGTGGCAGAGTATCTGAACGATCATTGGGGCGGCATCGAGGTCACCCACCTGGGATAGGACAGGCATACCGGCCATCGCGACGGGCTAAAGGAGGCAATCCAACCTACGCGCTTCCGTTCATCAGCGTCCGCGACCGCGCCTTCCGCAATCGTAACATCGTAGCTCCCCGGTGCCCTATAGGTACTTGGGCAATAGGCACAGGAAATCCCTCCAGCCGTCTCCAGATCAGGAGAATGGGCAGCACCCTCCGAACGATCCATCTCCCGGCTCCTCAGACCATCTCCTGACCATGATCGGAGTCAGACTAAATACCTGATGCGGAGCCACCTCGTGGAATACTCCTCCTCCCAAGTGCCGTCGGACCTCTTCAGCGCATCGGCTCAACGACCCGCCTTGGCCCGCCCCCTGTCGTAGTTGATGCGGAACGTCAGCTTGCTCCGCAGTCCGAGCGCCGTCTCGTTGAGATACCTGTCCAGCGTCCACATGCCGTGGAGAGTGAGGTGGACTCAGTTCTGCCATATCTCGGTCGTTCGCGGGGCCGGCTTCGAGACGCTTGCCGAGGGTGCCGCCGTAATCTGCGACATCGTCAGACATCCCAAAAACGCGGCAGTTACCCGCATTCATGCGATCCACACCACGGCCTCGCCCTGCCTGCCTACGCAAAAGGGCGCGCGTGCGGCACGGGAGGCGCAAAGGAATACAGAGCAGCGCTCCGAGCGCCGGCTTTCAGCATGGGCCAAGAGGTTCAACCGGCGAGTTCGCGGCACCAGACAGTAGCCTGACTACTGCCCCACTCCGCACCTCGGCGGTATGACTACACGGGCTGCGCGGCCGGGTCGGCGTGTCCGTGAGCCGGTTCGCTGGAGCACTCGGTCAGCGATGTTCCTAGCTCCGTCGAGACCTGGTCCGGGTTCATGGCCGCCACGACAAAGATCTCGGTCCCTGCCTTCTTCGCCTCGGCGCACACCTCGGAGCGCGAGATGCCCACGCGGCTGTCGGCACAGGTCACGTTCCCAGAACCGCAGAAGGTGTCTTCGCCATCCGTGAGGAGAACGATGACCTTGCGGACGCCCTTCCCGGCATCCGAGGTGGGGTCCACGGGATGAACGGTACCGCCCCACGCGGTCCGCCATGACGACAGAAGCATGCGTTGGCCCCACAGGACCCCAAGCCCCGAATGGGTCGAAGTGCCAACAGCGGAGAGGCTGTCTATGGCGCCGATGATCGCGGCGCGGTCAGTGCTCAAGGGGAGCATGGTGTCGAGCACATTTTGAGTTGACCGGTTTATGTACCAGATGAGTTGACCGCTT
>JAPPKP010000430.1 GCA_028819955.1 Rhodospirillaceae bacterium
GTCCGCGACCACGACCTCGGCCGCTGCCCCGCGGTCTTCGAGCCCCGCGAGGCCGTGCCCCAGACCGGCAAGGGTCGCACCCAGCACGCCGGCGGCGTCGAGGGTCGGAATCACGATGCTGAGGGTGGGCGGCACGGGGCGGACGATGGCCCCCCACCGGTTCAGGGTCAATCCCAACCAGGTTTTCTGGGCTACGGCAGAGTGTGGGGAAAGTTGAGGGACCGGGCCGCAGGCCCGGAGCGCGCGACCGCGCGCCGCGCCGAATGGCGCGAAGCCAAGCGAGCGGAGCGAGCGCCCGGCGCCTGAGGGAATGAGATAGAGAATCCTTGACCTGCCCGCGCCGGGGCTTCACAGTGACTTCCAAACAGAACGGCGCGCCGGCAGCCCATGCCGCGCGGTGCGTTGTGTGACGGGAGCGTGAGACATGTTCAGCCCGATGAAGCTGCTTATCCTCGTGGTGCTGATTGCGGCCGTCTGGTTCGGCTTCAAGGCGATCGGCCGGGTGCGCAAGGCGCGGGCCGCCGAGCCGCTCGAGCACGAGGAGCACCAGAACATCGACGACAACCAGCGCTGACGCACGCCCCTGCGGCAACTGCGGGGCATCCGCGCGGTTGACCGCCGCCTGAGCGGGGGGCATTGTCCGCCCGCCCTTTCACCCGAATCGCCGGCCTTCGATGGACGCCAACAGTCGCGACCGGTCGTTCCAGTCGCTCATCTTCGGCCTGCAGGCCTATTGGGCGGAGCGCGGCTGCGTCATCCTGCAGCCTTACGACATGGAGGTGGGCGCCGGCACCTTCCATCCCGCGACCACGCTGCGCAGCCTGGGGCCCGAGCCCTGGCGCGCGGCTTACGTCCAGCCCTCCCGCCGGCCCGGCGACGGCCGCTACGGCGAGAACCCCAACCGGCTCCAGCACTACTACCAGTTCCAGGTGATCCTGAAGCCATCGCCCGAGGACGTGCAGGACCAGTATCTCGGCAGCCTGGGGGTGCTCGGCATCGACGTCCACGCCCACGATATCCGCTTCGTCGAAGACGATTGGGAGAGCCCCACGCTGGGCGCCTGGGGCCTCGGCTGGGAGGTCTGGTGCGACGGCATGGAGGTGACCCAGTTCACCTACTTCCAGCAGGTGGGCGGGATCGACTGCGACCCGGTCCCGGTCGAGCTCACCTACGGCATGGAGCGCCTCGCCATGTACGTCCAGGGGGTGGACAACGTCTACGACCTCGATTGGGACGGTCATGGCACGGTCTACGGCGACGTGTTCCTAAGGGCCGAGCGCGAGTTCTCGGCCTTCAACTTCGAGCACGCCGATGTCGACCGCCTGCGCCGCCACTTCGAGGACGCGGAAGCGGAGTGCACCGCTCTGCTCGTCGGCGACAGGCCGCTCGCGCTCCCCGCGTACGACCAGTGCATGAAGGCGAGCCACCTGTTCAACCTGCTGGACGCGCGGGGCGCGATCAGCGTGGTCGAGCGCGCCGCCTACATCGGCCGCGTCCGCGCGCTGGCGAAGGCCTGCTGCGAGGCCTGGCTGGCGGGCTCTGAGGCATGAGCCATGCCTGATCTGCTGCTTGAGGTGCTCTCCGAGGAGATCCCGGCGCGCATGCAGGCGGGCGGGTCGGACCAGTTGAAGAAGCAGGTCCTCTCTCGGCTAGAGGAGGCGCGTCTCTCGTTCGACGCCGAGGACGTGAAGTCCTTCGCGACGCCGCGGCGCCTGGCCCTGATGGTGCCCGGCCTTCCGCCAGTGCAGCCCGACGTTACGGTGGAGCGCAAGGGGCCGCGCGTCGATGCGCCCGAGAAGGCAATCCAGGGCTTCCTCAAATCCACCGGCCTCACGTTGGAGGACTGCGAGCAGCGGGAGACGCCGAAGGGGCCGGTCTGGTTCGCCGTGAAGCAGGAGCCGGGGCGCCCCACCGCCGACCTGCTCGCCGACTTATTGCCCGAGGCGCTGGCCGCGGTCTCCTGGCCCAAGTCCATGCGCTGGGACGAGTCAGGCGTGCGCTGGGTCCGCCCCATCCGCTCCATCCTCTGCCTGCTGGACGATGCGGTGGTGCCCTTCCGCTTCGGCGCCGTCGAGAGCGGCCGCACCACCCTCGGCCACCGCTTCTTTTCATCCGGCAAACTCACCGTCACCGTGGCTGGCAGCTACAAGGCCATCCTCGAAGCCGCGAAGGTCATGCTGAACCCGGAACGGCGGGCCCGAGAGATCGAAGGGAAAGCCAAGGCGCTGGCCGCAGACGAGGGTCTTTCGCTCGCAGAGGACGAATGGCTAGTGACCGAGAATGCCGGCCTCGTGGAATGGCCCACGGTCCTGATAGGCGCCATCGACGAGCACTTGATGGACTTGCCGCAAGAGGTGCCGCGCTCGGCCATGCGCAAGCATCAGCGATATTTCAGTCTGCGTAGCACAGACCCCGTCATCAAGTTGGCGCCCCGCTTCGTCATGGTAGCTGATACCGAAACCGCAAACGGCGGCGGCGCCGTCGTCGCCGGCAATGAGCGGGTGTTGCGCGCGCGCTTGGCCGACGCCCGCTTCTTCTGGGACCAGGACCGGCGGCAGAAGCTGGAAGATCACCTGCCAGCCTTGGAGGGCGTCGTCTTCCACGCCCGCCTTGGCTCCATGCGCAAGAAGGCCGACCGAGTCGCGAGGCTGGCGCACATCCTCTGCCCAGGGATTCCCGGCGCCAATCCGGACGACGCGGCACGTGCGGGTCTTCTTTGCAAGGCCGACCTCGTGACCGAGATGGTCGGCGAGTTCCCCGACCTTCAGGGGACCATGGGCCGCTATTACGCACGCCTCGACGGCGAGGCGCATTCAGTCTTTGAAGCCATCGCCGATCACCACTCGCCGAAGGGGCTAGGTGATTCCTGCCCAACCGCACCGGTAAGCGTCGCGGTGGCACTCGCGGACAGGCTCGACACGCTCGCAGGATTCTTCGCCATCGACGAGCGGCCGACCGGCTCGAAGGACCCTTTTGCGCTCCGCCGCGCCGCGATTGGCGCAATTCGGCTCATCATCGAGAATGTTTACAGCCTGCCCCTCAAGCGAGCGTTTTCCAACGCTCTTGCCGGCTACGGCAACATGCTGCCCGAGGAGCCGGGACCAGAGGCCACGAGCGATGCGCTGCTCGCCTTCTTCGTGGACAGGGTCAAGATCGATCTGCGCAAGAGGGGCGTTCGACACGACTGGGTAAGCGCCGTCTTCGGAGCAAGCGGCGAGGACGATCTGGTACGCCTACTGGCCCGAGTCCTTGCATTCGGGCGTTTCTTGCATGGTGAGGACGGTACCAACCTGCTCACCGCCTACCGCCGCGCCGCTAACATCCTCCGCATCGAGGAGACAAAGGATGGCCTGCGCTTCGAAGGTGAGCCCGATCCTGATCTCTTTGATAAGGACAAGGCAGAGGAGCGCGCTCTGCACAAGCGCATTGCCATAACCAACACGACGGTAGAGTTTGCACTTGCGCAGGCCAATTTCGAGGCGGCGATGAAATCCATGGCCGAACTCCGCGCGCCCGTGGACGCCTTCTTCGACAACGTTACGGTCAACTGCGAAGACCCCGCGCTGCGCCGCAACCGGCTGCTGATGCTCTCGCAAATCCGCAGCACGCTGGACCGCGTCGCCGACTTCTCGAAGATCGAGGGCGGCTGAGCCGTGGCCCGGAAACAGACTGCTTCCAGCGCCCCCCTACTCGTCATGCCCGGACATGCCCGGACTCGATCCGGGTATCCGGGCATCTCGTTGGGCCGGATACGGCCGTGCGTCATCCTGGATGGCCGGGTCCAGCCCGGCCATGACGGCGGGGGGGTGGCGCCGCTCGTGCGTATGTCCGGCGCAGGGGGCTGAGCCGTGGCCGAGTGGGTCTACCGCTTCGGCGGGGGTGAGGCGGACGGCGACGCCGGCATGCGCGCGCTGCTCGGCGGCAAGGGCGCCAACCTCGCCGAGATGGCCGCCATCGGCCTCCCCGTCCCGCCCGGCTTCACCATCACCACCGCGCTCTGCAACGCCTACTACGACGCGGGCCGTGCGCTGCCCGCCGGCCTCGATGCCGAGATCGAGGCGGGCCTCGCCCATATCGAGCGGATCGCGGACGCGGGCTTCGGCAACCCCGACCGCACGCTGCTGGTCTCCGTCCGCTCCGGCGCCCGCGCCTCCATGCCGGGCATGATGGACACGGTCCTCAACCTCGGCCTCAACGACGAGACGGCGGATGGCCTCGCGCGCGCGAGCGGCGACGCCCGCTACGCCTACGACAGCTACCGCCGCTTGATCCAGATGTACGGCGATGTCGTCCTCGGCGTTCCCCACCGCGCCTTCGAGGAGCTGCTGGAGCGCGAGAAGGAAGCGCAGGGCTACCGCCTCGACACCGATATGGAGGCGGGCGACTGGTACCGCCTGATCGAGCATTACAAGGCGCTGGTCCGGGCCGAGACCGGCAGCGACTTTCCGCAACAACCCAGAGAGCAGCTCGGGGGCGCGATCCGCGCGGTCCTCGATTCATGGATGAACACCCGCGCAGTCACCTACCGCAGGCTGCACGGCATCCCGGCCGAATGGGGCACGGCGGTCACCGTGCAGGCCATGGTCTTCGGCAACATGGGGGAGGACTGCGCCACCGGTGTCGCCTTCACCCGCAATCCCTCCACCGGCGACGCGGTGCTCTACGGCGAGTATCTGGTCAACGCTCAAGGCGAGGACGTGGTTGCCGGCATCCGCACCCCCCGCGCCGTGAGCGAGGCCGCGCGCCAGGCGAGCGGCACCGAGGGCCCCTCGATGGAGCGGGCGATGCCCGAGGCCTTCGCCGCGCTCAATTCGGCGCTCGGCCGGCTCGAAGGCCACTACCGCGACATGCAGGACGTCGAGTTCACGGTGCAGCAGGGCACCCTCTGGATCCTCCAGACCCGCGCCGGCAAGCGCACCGCCAAGGCGGCTCTCAGGATCGCCGTCGACATGGCAGGCGCGGGCCTGGTGAGCGAGGCGGAGGCGCTCACGCGGGTGGACCCGCTGGCGCTGGAGCAGCTGCTGCATCCCACCCTCGACCCCGATGCGCCGCGCCAGGTGCTGGCGCGCGGCCTGCCGGCATCACCAGGTGCGGCCTGCGGCAAGGTCGTCTTCGACGCCGACGAGGCCGAGGACCGGGCCAACCGCGGCGAGGCGGTGATCCTGCTGCGGACCGAGACCAGCCCCGAGGACATCCACGGCATGCACGCGGCACGCGGGATCGTCACCAGCCGGGGCGGCATGACCAGCCACGCCGCCGTCGTCGCCCGCGGCATGGGGCGCCCCTGCATCACCGGGGCCGGCGAGCTTCGCATCGACGAGGCGGCGCGGGAGTGCCGGGCGGGCGACGCCATCATCGCGGCGGGCGATGTCGTCACCATCGACGGCGCGAGCGGCGAGCTGCTGGAAGGCGCGGTGCCGACCATCGAGCCCGCGCTCTCCGACGACTTCGCGACCCTCATGGGCTGGGCGGACCGCGCGCGGCGGCTGCGCGTCCGCGCCAATGCCGAGACGCCGGGCGATGCCGAGACCGCGCTCCGCTTCGGCGCCGAGGGGATCGGCCTCTGCCGCACCGAGCACATGTTCTTCGACGACGAGCGCATCGTCGCGGTGCGGGAGATGATCGTGGCGGCGGACGCGGACGGCCGCCGC
Organism: Rhodospirillaceae bacterium; assembly: GCA_028819955.1. The sequence goes on from JAPPKP010000430.1 coordinate 5,652, forward strand.
GCCGCGCTCGCCAAGCTGCTGCCGGCGCAGCGCAGCGATTTCGC
>JAPPKP010000295.1 GCA_028819955.1 Rhodospirillaceae bacterium
GCCTGGGCGTAGGCGCGGCCCGCGATGGGCGCCATGGCGGGGCCCGAGTTGATCGAATGGATCGGCGCGCTCGCCATGTCGGCCGCATCCACGGCGCCGCCCTGAGTCGTGACCACGAGGACCCGGCCGCCGAAGCCCGCGTCGCGCAGGCGCGATTCCAGCCCGCCGAGATAGCTGCCCATGAGCGGCTTGAGCGAGGCGTCGATGCAGGTCGACGACGCACGGCGGTACTCGCGGAGCGAGGGGTTGAGCACGTGCGAGAGGGTGTAGGGCACGCCCGGCAGGTGGCGCTCCAGCAGCTCGCCGACGCGGAGCTCGTGCGCGGGGTTCACGATCGACCAGAGCAGGCAGACGCCGACCGCCTCGATCTCCTGGTCCTTGAGCTCTTCGACGATCGCGGCGACGGCCGCCTCGTCCAGCGGCTCTGTGACGGTACCGTCGTAGGCCACCCGCTCGGGCACCTCGTAGGTGAGCGAGCGGGGCACGTAGGGCTCGGGGTAGGGCACGGTGAAGTTGAAGGGCTCGATGCGCCCGCCCTCGCGAAACACCAGCACGTCGGGATGGCCCTCGGTGGTGAGGAAGGCCATCCGCGCCGTGTTGCCGGTGACGATGGCGTTGATCGCATGGGTGGTGCCGTGGATCAGCATCTCGCCCCGGCCGAGCAGGGATTCGCGGCTCTCGCCGAGATCGTCGGCGGCGTGGGTGAGCGTTTCCAGCACGCCCGAGACCGGGTCCGACGGCGTGGTCGGCGCCTTGTACATGCGCAGGCCCCCGTCGTCGGACTCGACGACAAGGTCGGTGAAGGTTCCCCCGGTATCGACCGCAAATCGCATGGCTCTCCCGCCGCGTCGGATGGTTCTCCCTGCCCGACGGCCTTGCCTGCCGGGCGGGCGGGACCCTAGCCCGAATCGGCATGAGACACCACGGCCCGCCTGAGCCCGATAGCAGTGCCAGGACGGCACCGTCGCTCGCGCGCCGTCTCCAATCCTCCCGTGCAAAGGCATTCGGCCGTACCTATCCTGAGACTCTGCGTATGACTGGGCGTTGCAGCTCGAATTCGGGCGGCGGGAGCGGAGGAGCACGCGATGGCGATGACATCGGACGCCGGGCGGGGAATGACCGATGCGGAGCGCGATGACTTCCTCACCTCGGGGGCAATCTTCGCCAAAGTCGCCACGACCATGGCCGACGGCTGGCCCGTGATGAGCCCGGTCTGGTTCGATTGGTGGGCCGAGGACCGCGCGTTCCTCGTGATCAGCAAGACGCGCACCAGCATGGTGCAGAACCTGCACCGCGATGCGCGCTGCGGCGTGCTCGTGGACAACCCATCGCTGCCCTACATGCGGGTGAGCGCGCTCGGCGAGGCGGAATTTCTGCCGGAGGATTTCGACTGGATCACGCCGGCCCGCAAGATGGCCGCGCGATATCTGGGGGCGCCGGGCGTGGCCTATGCCGAGACCACGTTCGGGTTCCCCAGAGAGCCCTTTCTTGTCCACGTGCGAAAGATGACCACCTGGAACGGAGGCGGCTTCGACCGTACTTTCTTCAGGCCCACGACCTGGCACCAGGTGTCCGAGCCGGGTTCGGCAAGGAGCTCCGGGACATGACCGACATGACCGAACGCGACTTCGTCGGCTACGGCCGCTCGCGCCCGCGTCCGCCCTGGCGGGACAAGAGCCCGCTCGCGCTCAGTCTCGTCCTCAACTACGAGGAGGGCGCCGAGCGTTCGATTCAGAACGACGATGCCACGTCGGAGAGCTACATTCACGAAATTTGCGGCATCGAGGCGCGCGAGGGCCAGCGCGACCACAATACGGAGAGCCTCTACGACTACGGCGCGCGTGCCGGGGTCTGGCGTATTCTGCGTCTGTTCGAAGAGCTGGATGTGACGGCGACCATATTCGGCGTGGGCCAGGCGCTCGCGCTGAATCCAGCGGTCGGCCGCTACTGCGCCGGGCAGGGCTACGAGGTCGCGAGCCACAATTGGCGCTGGTTCGACTATGCGAACGTGCCCGAGGAGGTGGAACGCGAGCACATCCTGAAGTCGAAGGAGACCATCCGCGAGCAGACGGGAGCGGCCCCGGTCGGCTTCTATTGCGGCCGGGTGAGCGAGAACTCACGCCGGCTCGCGATCGAGTGCGGCGGCCTGCTCTACGATTCCGATGCCTACGACGACGACATCCCATACTGGCTCGAGCTGGATGGGGGCGGGCGCCACCTGGTCATTCCCTACGCGCTCGACAGCAACGACATGAAGTTCAGCACGCCGAACGGCTTCGCCTCGCCGATTGCGTTCGCCGAATACCTCTGCGCGGCCTTCGACGAGCTTTACCGGGAGGGCGTCAACGGACAGCCCGCGATGCTCTCCGTGGGCCTCCACTGCCGTGTCATCGGGAGGCCGGCGCGCCTTGCGGCGCTAAGGCGCTTCCTGGAGCACGTGCTGCGCCACGATGACGTCTGGATTTGCCGCCGCGCGGATATCGCACGCGCTTACCACGACGGCGGGAGCTGAATGCCGGGGCGCCAAGCTCCCACCGGCGCGCTATCCGACCGGACGGAGTAGTGCCCACCTGCCGCTCAGTCCCTCGCTTCGAATGCGGTGCGGCTCGAGACGCCCCTCCTCACCCCGGCCCTCTCCTCCCCAGGGAGGAGAGGGGGAGTGGAAGGAGTCGCCAGGCTCTCTCCGCCCCGTAGCGGTGGAGGTAACCCTTGCCCTCTCATCCGCGTTCCCCCTCCGCCTTCGGGGGAGGGGGACAGGGGGAGGTGGGAGTCTTTCTGGGGGTCCCGATCCGGTACGGACGGATAGTGCTCTAATCCGGCAGCGCGCGGCAGAGAAGCTCGATGGGCACGGCGCGGCGCTCCTTCAGGGCGCGCGCAGAGTTCGCCGAGGCCTGCTCGGCGAGCGGGCCGTGGATCAGCGAGACCGCACGGTGCAGCGGCTTGCCGCCGGCCTCCACCAAAGCGCGCGAGCGGGCGCCGTAGTCGAGCGCGGCCTCTGTGGTGTCGCGCAGGACCTCGATGGCGAAGCCGCAGGCCTCCAGGCTCGCGCGGGTCTCGGCCTCGGTCGCGAGAAAGCTCGACGCGGCGGTCCGCGCCCAGGGCGTCGGGTAGTCCGGCGCACCGCCCGGCCCCTGCGCGGCCTCCGAGAGTACCAGCCAGGCGCCGGGCTTCAGCACGCGGCGGATTTCGCGATAGAGCGCGCGCTTGTCGGCGATGTTCATCGAGACGTTCATGGAATAGGCGCCGTCGAAGGACGCGTCGTCATAGGGCATCGCCAGAGCATCGCCCTGCCTGACGGAGACCCGGTCCTCGAACCCCAATAGCGCCGACAGATGGCGCGCGATGTCGCAGAACTCGGCCGTCAGATCGATCCCGCTGACACGGCAGCCGAAGCGCCGGGCCAGATAGCGTGCGGGCCCGCCGAGGCCGCTGCCGACATCGAGAATGCGGTCGGTCTCGGCGACCTGCAGCAGAGCGGCCATGTCTTCGGTCGCTTCCAGGCCGCGGCCGTGGAAGTGGTCGTAGGGCGCCAACGCCTCGACGGTCGCCTGCGAGAGCTCGCAGCCGTCCTCCCGCAGCCTCGCCTCGAGCCGCGCCAGCAGGTCGCCGGTCGTGTAGTGATCGGTGATGGTGCGGGCGTCGGTCACGATGTTGCCGCGCCGGGTTCTCCGTGGCGGGCCTGCTGGTCGAAGAAGGAGGCGCCGGTGGGCAGCTGCGGCAATTCGAGCTCGTAGTCGATCGAGCGGACGCGCCCGGTGCGCTCACCGCGAACCAGCCGGCCCTCGTAGAGGCTCGGGACCGGGTTGGGGGACATGGCGAGCGCGTCTTCCGCGCTGTAGACCGAGATGTGAAGCGTGCGCGGGTGCTCCGAGCGGTTGGGAGCGGAGCCGTGCAGCAGGCGCGTGTGCATCAGGCACACCGAGCCTGCCGGGCCCACGCAGGTCTCGGCGGATGACACGCTCGCGTCGGCCACCTCGTCCGCGACCGCGCCGGTGAACACGCCCTCGTGCCAGTGGCTGTGGATGGGCCCGCGGTGCGTGCCGGCAACGACCTGGAGCGGGCCGTTCTCCTCGGTGACCTCGTCCACCATGAGCAGCGCCGTGACCACGTCGTCGTTGCTGTGCGGCGTGAACGCGAAGTCCTGGTGCCACTTGACCTCGGTGTGCGCGCCCGGGAGCTTGGAGTTGATCTTCGTGTGGTGCAGCTTGACGTTAGGCCCGATGAGATCGGCGACACAGTCGACCATGCGGCTCTCCAGCGAGGCCGCGAGATAGGCGTCTGAAACCTCCACCGGCGCGTTGACCCGGCGAAGGCACGGCGTCTCGCTGCTGTGGCCCGTCTCCAGGTCGAAGCGGGGCCGGCCGTCCAGGGTGTCTCCCCACGCCTCGTCGTGAGCCCGGCTCTCCTCCACCCACGCGGCGAAATCCTGCTTCAGCCGTGAGAGCAGGGCGGCATCCACCGCATCCTCGACCACGAGATAGCCGTTCTCATGGAAGAACGCGCGCTGTTCGGGGCGAAGCTCGGGCATTGGGCCTAGAGGGCGTCGGTCTCGACGATGTCGACGCCGCGCTGGCGGTCGATCAGGTAGATCAGGCCGCGGTCGTCGACGGTGACGTCGTTGGAGGAGGCGCGCTCGCATCCCTCCGGCGGGTCGGGGACGTAGCGCGCGACCTCGCGCGGCGCGAAGGGGTCCGACACGTCCACCAGGCGCAGGCCCTGGGCGAACCAGGCGAAGGGCACGACGTTGCCGGTGAACCGGTCCGACGGCTGGTGGCAGCCGGTCATGTCGGGCTGGGGGCTGCCGTCCCGGTCGACGCCGTCCACGTGGATGGTGCTGATGGGGATGGGGCAGCGCTCGTCGGTGATGTCGTAGACCCAGGCGAAGGCTGGCGGCGACGGCCAGAGCTTCGCCACGTCCTCGTCCGCCACCACCATGATGTGCCGGCCCTTGAGCCTATAGGGGAAGGGCAGGCAGGTGTGGGTCGGGTGGGGGAAGGCGGGGCTGGTGTTGACGCCGGCTATGTGCTTCGGCCGGGTCATGTCCTCGATGTCGAGGATGAAGAGGCCGTGGTGCCAGTAGCTGACGTAGAGCCGGTCGCCCAGCCTGAGCGGGTGGTGGCAGCGGGGCGCCACCCAGTCGTCCCAGGGGTACTCCTCGCCGCCCGCCTGCCACTGGCCGGGGATCCACCAGCGGCCGACCTCTTGCGGCTGCGCCGGGTCGGCGAGATCGAGGATCATCACGATGTTGCCGACATAGCCCTCGACCGTGGGCGAGATGTAGGCGTAGCGGCCGTCGAAGGTGAAGCGGTGCACGCCCTTGCCGGCGGTGCGCCACTTGGTGATGAGGTTGGGCTTGGCGGGGTTCGAGACGTCGTAGATGCCGAGCCCGCCGCCGAAGCCGTTGGCGTCGTTGCCGCCGCCCAGGCGCTCGTGATTGACCAGCATGACGCCGTCCGAGGTGCGGACCTTGTGCGAGTGCCAGCCTTCCGGCAGATCGATGCGCGCAAGCGTGCGCGGGTTTGCGGGGTCCGCCACGTCGACGATGGTGGTGCCGGACGGCCAGCGCATGTGGCCGATGTAGAGCGTGGTGCCGTCGACCCAGACCTGCCCGCCGCCGGGGCAGTCGATATGGGCGAGCCGGCGGGT
>JAPPKP010000342.1 GCA_028819955.1 Rhodospirillaceae bacterium
GCGTGGTAGGCGGCGATAGCGTCCAGCATCTCGTCGTCCGAGACGCTGACCACACGGGAGCAGCCGGCGAGGATCAGCTCCAGCGCTTCCGGGGAAGGCACGCGGGTTGCGATTCCGTCGCCCACCACGGTCGTGGACCGGTTGATCGAGATCGGCCGCCTTGCCTCGAAGCTGAGCGCGTAGCAGTTGGCGCCTTCGGCGACCACGCCGACGATCTCGGTCTTGAGCCCGAGCGCATCGCGCACGCCCATCAGCCCGCAGATGCCGGAGCCGAGCCCCACCGGCACATAGACCGCGTCGAGATCGGGCACCGCGGTGAAGAGCTCCAGCGCATAGGTGCCGACTCCGCGCACGAGGCGCTCGTCGAAGGAGGGGACCATCACCAGGTTGCGCTCGGCTGCGAGCGCCTGGGCGTGCTCGTACGCGGCCTCGAAGTCTGCGCCGTGCACCACCAGCTCGCCGCCGAAGGCGCCCATCGCCGCGTTCTTGCCGGCGGCATTGCCCTCCGGCACCACCAGCGTCGCGGCGAGGCCGAGCCGGGTCGCGGCATACGCGATGCTCTGGCCGTGATTGCCCCTGGTGGCGGCGATCACGCCGGCGGCCTCGCCGTGCCGGCGCAGGTCGTCCAAGTAGACGAGGCCGCCCCGCACCTTGAAGGAGCAGATCGGGGTGTGGTTCTCGTGCTTGACCCAGACTTGGCAGCCCGTGCGCTGCGCCAGCAGCGGCCAGGGGATTTGCGGCGTGGGGTCGAGGGTCTCGTGGATGAACGCGGCGGCCTCCTGGAATTCGGCCAGCGTGGGCAGGCGCATGGCGGTGCTCCCCTGGGTCGGTGGCGGCGCACTATAGCAGGCGCGCGCCCTTTCAGGCGCGCGCGGCCCAAGTTGCGCGATCCTGTCGGGGTGGCGCGCCCCGGTCATCGCTCCACGTCGGGTTCCCTCGCCTCACCCTGGTCTTCTCCACCCCAGAAGCGGAGAGCCGCCATGGCCGGATGCTGTGGCCGGCCCACTGTTCGCAGGCTATTGTGTGTGTGCGAGACGGGGATAAATGGCCATGGAAGTGACCTGCGAACGGCGAGACGGCGTCCTGTGGTTCTACATGAGCGGCCGCATCAATATTCTCAATGCCACGCGGTTCGAGGAGACAGTCGCAAATGCGATCGAGGATGGCGACCGGGCGTTGATTCTGGACCTTGAGAACCTGGTCTACATCAGCAGCGCGGGCCTCTACGCCGTACTCAGGATCGCAAAGATCATGTGGCAACGCGATGCGGCGTTCGCGTTGTGCGCACTGTCGGATTCCGTCCATCTGGTCTTCGAGAGGATCGGCTTCACCAAGATTATGGGGATCCATTCGACCAGGGCCGAGGCACTGGCGTCCCTCGAAGGCTGAACCAGCGGCCAAGTATCCACTCGCGCGGCTCGGGGGCATCGCGGGACGCGCCCAACGCCGTCGGTGCCGCCTCTTCGCACTGATGCGGCGCCATGGGGTATGATGGCGCAGCGACCGCGTATGCCCCGGCCGCCGGTTGCGGCCTAGCCCCAAGGACAATCGGACGCCGAGGACAGGAATAGCGATGACGCTCGCCGCAGTCTCACTCGACGACAAGTACGCCGCCTGGTCGGGCGAGGTCTACATGACCGGCACCCAGGCGCTGGTCAGGCTGCCGATGATGCAGCAGCTGCGCGACGAGGCGGCGGGGCTGGACACCGCCTGCATGATCTCGGGCTATCGCGGCTCGCCGCTCGGCAACTTCGACCGGGCGCTCTGGCAGGCGCGGCCGTTCATCGAGAAGCACGGCGTGCAATTCAAGCCAGGCGTCAACGAGGACACGGCGGCGACCGCGCTCTGGGGCACGCAGCAGGTCGGGCTCTTCCCCGGTGCCAGGCACGACGGCGTCTTCGCCATCTGGTACGGCAAGGGGCCGGGGGTCGACCGCACGATCGACGTCTTCAAGCACGCCAATCTCGCCGGCACGGCGGCCCATGGCGGCGTGCTTGCGCTGGCCGGCGACGACCACGTCTGCGCCTCGTCGACGACGGCGCACCAGAGCGAGTTCAACTTCGTGAGCGCCACCATGCCGGTGATCAACCCGGCCGGCGTACAGGAGTTTCTGGACTACGGACTGCACGGCTGGGGGCTCTCGCGCTACGCCGGCCTCTGGGTCGGCTTCATCTGCATCGCCGAGACCGTGGACAGCTCGGCCATCGTCTCGGTGGACCCGCACCGGGTCGCCGTCGTCGCGCCCGAAGACCACGTGCTGCCTGTGGGCGGGCTCAACATCCGCTGGCCGGACACGCCGCTCGACCAGGAGGAGCGCCTGCTTGAGCACAAGCTCGATGCCGCACGCGCCTATGCCCGCGCGAACAGGCTCGACCGCACCGTGATCGACGGGCCGGGGCGCAGGCTCGGCATCGTGACCACCGGCAAATCCTATCTCGACGTGCGCCAGGCGCTGGACGATCTCGGCATCGACGAGGGCGCGGCGCGGCGGCTCGGGCTCGCGCTCTACAAGGTCGGCATGAGCTGGCCGCTGGAGCCCGACGGCATCAGGCGCTTCGCCGGCGGGCTCGAAGAGATCCTGGTGGTCGAGGAGAAGCGGGACTTCATCGAGGGCCAGATCAAGGAGCTGCTCTACAATCTGCCGGCGAGCGCGCGGCCCCGTGTCATCGGCAAGTGCGACGAGGACGGGCGCCCGCTGCTCCGCGCCTCGGGCGAGCTCGACCCCGGCGGGGTGGCGCAGACGCTCGCAGAGCGGCTCCTGCGCCTCGGTGGAGCCGAGGGCATCGACGCGCGCCTCGCCCATTTGCGAGCGCTGTGGGCGGAGAGCGCCGCCGGGGAGCCTGCGGCGATGGAGCGGGTGCCTTACTTCTGCTCGGGCTGCCCGCACAACTCATCGACCAAGGTGCCGGAGGGAAGCCGCGCGCTCGCCGGCATCGGCTGCCACTACATGGCGCAGTGGATGGACCGCGAGACCGATACCTACACACACATGGGCGGCGAAGGCGCCAACTGGATCGGGCAAGCGCCTTTTACCGAGACCGAGCACATCTTCCAGAACATCGGCGACGGCACCTATTTCCACTCCGGCATTCTCGCGATCCGGGCCGCTGTCGCCGCCAACGTCAACATGACCTACAAGATTCTCTACAATGACGCGGTGGCGATGACCGGCGGCCAGCCGATGGACGGCCCGCTCTCGGTCCAGCGCGTGACCCGCCAAGTCCAGGCGGAGGGCGTCGGCCGCATCGCGGTGGTCACCGACCAGCCCGAGAAATACCCCTTCGACGGGCAGTTCGCGGAGGGTGTGACGATCCATCACCGGGACGAGCTGGACCAGGTGCAGCGCGATCTGCGCCAATGGGAAGGCGTGTCCGCCATCGTCTACGACCAGATGTGCGCGACCGAGAAGCGGCGCCGGCGCAAGCGCGGCCTGCTGGAAGACCCGGACTGGCGGGTCATCATCAACCCGGACGTGTGTGAGGGCTGCGGCGATTGCGGCGTGCAGTCGAATTGCCTCTCGGTGGTGCCGCTGGAGACCGAGTTCGGGCGCAAGCGTGCCATCGACCAGTCTGCCTGCAACAAGGACTTCTCCTGTATCAAGGGCTTCTGCCCGAGCTTCGTGCTGGTGAAGGGCGGGAAGCGGCGCGCGGGCGCGTCCGAGGGCGTCTCCGAGCGGCCGATCGCCGCGCTGCCCGAGCCCCAGCGTCCCTCCTGTACCGAGCCCTACGGCATCCTGCTGGCGGGTGTGGGCGGCACCGGGATCGTCACCCTCGCAGCGCTTCTGGGCACGGCGGCGCGGCTCGAAGGCAAGGGCGCCACGGTGCTCGACAAGGCCGGCCTCGCCCAGAAGTACGGGGCCGTCACCAGCCATATCCGCATCGCCGAGCGGCCCGAGGACCTCCACGCGGTCCGTATTGCCGCGGGCGGCGCCAGGCTGCTGCTGGGCGTCGACCGGGTGGTGGCCGCGAGCCGCGAGTCGGTGACGCGGCTCGACAAGAGCGCCTCCCACGCGGTGGTCAACGGCGGTCCGATCACGACCGGAGACTTTACCCGCGCGCCCGACCTCGAATTCCCCGGTGCGCAGCTCGAAGGCGTGATCGGGGCGGCGGCGCGCACGCTCGACGTCGTGGACGCGACCCGCCTGGCGACGGCGCTGGTCGGCGATGCCGTCTACACCAACTTGTTTCTCTTGGGATTCGCCTATCAGCGCGGCCTGCTCCCGCTCGGCGCGGACGCCATCGAGCGGGCGATCACGCTCAACGGGGTCGCGGTGGAGGCCAACCAGCGCGCATTCCGCTGGGGCCGTGCCGCCGCGCACGATGCCGATGCGGTCGCCGCGGCTGCGGCCGAGACCGGCACCCTGCCCCGGGAGCCGCAGGCGCAGAGCCTGGACGCACTGGTCGAGCGCTGCGCCTCAGACCTCCGGGCCTATCAGAACACGGCGCTCGCCACCCGCTACCGCGCCCTGGTGGGCCGCGCGCGGGAGGCCGAGCGGGCGCGGGCGCCAGGCCGCGAAGGGTTCGGTGAGGCGGTCGCGCGCGCCTATCACAAGCTGCTCGCCTACAAGGACGAATACGAGGTCGCCCGGCTCTACACCGACGGCCGCTTCCACCGGCAGGTGGCGGCGGAGTTCGAGGGCCCGGTCGGGCTCCGGTTCAGCATGGCGCCGCCGCTCATCGCCGGGCGCGACCCCGCGACAGGCCACCTGAAGAAGCGCCTCTTTGGCCCCTGGATGCTTCCGGCCTTCGGTCTGCTGGCCAAGTTTAAGGGTCTGCGCGGAACCCCGCTCGACATCTTCGGCTACAGCGCCGAGCGGCGCCGGGAGCGCGCGCTGATCGGCGAGTACGAGGCGACGGTGGAGACGCTGCTCGCCAGCCTCGAGTCGGACAACCACGGACTCGCCGTGGAGATCGCGGAGGTGCCGCTCGCCATGCGGGGCTTCGGCCACGTGAAGGAGGCCAACATCGCCTGCGCGAAGGAGCGCGAGGCCGAGCTGCTGTCAGCCTTCCGCGCCCCTGTGCCGCAGGTCAGCGCCGCAGAATAGCTCACCCGTCGGTTGCCTACGCCGCGGCGGCCTTCAGCGCCTCCCGTGCGAGCGCATCGGCGCGCTCGTTCTCCGGGTTGCCGGCGTGGCCCCGCACCCAGTGCCAGCTCACGTCGTGGCCTTGGACCAGCGCATCGAGAGCCTCCCACAGGTCGCGGTTCTTGACCGGCGCCTTTGACGCGGTGCGCCAGCCTCTGGCCTTCCAGCCGGGCAGCCACCGGGTGATCCCGTCCTTCACGTAGGTGCTGTCTGTATACAGCGCGACGCTTGAGGAGACCTTGAGCGCCTCCAGCGCCCGGATCGCAGCCGTAAGTTCCATGCGGTTGTTGGTGGTCTCAGGCGCCGCCCCGCTGATCTCGCGCCGGTGCGCACCGTAGAGCAGCACCGCGCCCCAGCCGCCCGGTCCCGGATTGCCGCTGCAGGCGCCGTCGGTATAGATCGCGACGGTCACGGCTCGATGCCGTAGGCGCCTGGGCCCGAGACGCCGCGGTGGAAGCGGAGCTTGTGCAGGTACTCGCGCGGGTCCTTGGGTTTGACCAAGGCGCCGTCCACCTGGTTGATCCAGTCGTAGAGGCGGGTGAGCAGGAAGCGCAGCGC
>JAPPKP010000260.1 GCA_028819955.1 Rhodospirillaceae bacterium
CTTCGGCATGTTGGGTCAGGTTCCGGAGGGCACGTCGGAGCTCGGCGCGCCGCTCGCGGCGCTTGTAACCGTGCTCGTCCTGTGCGGCATCTCGCTGAAAGCCACGGGCGCGCTCAGGCTCTGGGCGCCGGTCATCGGCATCGTCGCCGGCTGCGGGGTTGCCGGTTACTTCGGCTTCTACGACGTCGCCGGGATCGCCGCAGCGTCCTGGGTGGGTGTTCCATCGGGCGGATGGCCGGGCTTCGATATCGACTTCGGACCGGTCTTCTGGGGCCTGCTGCCGGCCTTCGTGTTCGTGACCCTGGTCGGCGCCATCGAAACGGTGGGCGACGGTATCGCCATCCAACGCGTCTCCTGGCGCAAGCCGCGCGCGGTAAATTTTCGGGCGGTGCAGGGGGCGGTGGGTGCGGACGGCGTGGGCAACCTGCTCTCCGGCCTGGTGGGCACTGTGCCCAACACAACCTATTCCACGAGCATATCCGTGACTGCGCTCACCGGCGTGGGCGCCCGCAGCGTGGGCGTCGCACTCGGGATCGCGTTCGTCGTGGTGGCGTTCATTCCGAAGGCGCTCGCCGTGGTGCTGGCGATACCGGGGCCGGTTGCGGCGGCCTACATCACGGTTCTGCTGGGCCTGCTCTTCGTGGTCGGCATGAGGGTCGTCATCCAGGACGGGGTGGACTACCGCAAGGGCCTGATCGCAGGGGTGTCCTTCTGGATCGGGGTCGGCTTCCAGAACGGCGTGATCTTCCCCGAGTATGTCTCGGGCATCGCCGGCGGGCTCCTGGAGAACGGCATGACGGCCGGCGGGATGACGGCGATTCTGCTCACGCTCTTCGTGGAGCTGACGGCACCCCGCAGGCGCCGCATCCAGACGCCCTTCGAGGTGGCGTCGCTGCCGAAGATCAGAGAGTTCCTGCAGTCGTTCGCCTCCCGCAGCGGCTGGGGCGAGGCCATGGCGCACCGCCTCGACGCTGCCGCCGAGGAAGCAATTCTGACTCTGCTGCGGCACGACGAAGAGGAGGAGACGGAGGGCGCGCCACACCGGAAGCGCCGCCTGCTTCTCACCGCCCACAAGGAGGGCGGCGCTGCGGTGCTGGAGTTCATCGCCGCACCTGGCGAGGAAAACCTGGAGGACCGGATCGCCCTCATGGGAGAAGCGTCCGAGGATGCGCCCGAGCGGGAGGTGTCGCTACGGCTCCTGCGCCATCTCGCGTCCTCCGTTCACCATCAGCAGTATCACGACACCGATATCGTCACGATCCGGGTGGAGGCCAGAGCGCCGGGCGCTGGCTGATGGTTAGCCGAGGAACGCATCCACCAGGTTATTGAAGCGCTCCGGGTTCTCCAAGAACATGAAGTGATTGCCGCCGTCGGCCTCCTCGAAAATTTCGAGCTGCGAGCCCGCGATCTGGCGGTGCATCCACTCCTGTGAGCGCCAGTCGATCAGGCTGACGCGGCCGCCAACGATCAGCGTCGGCAGCGTGATGCGGGGGATCAGGTCGCGCCAGTCCTGCGTCGCGTGATTGAGGAGCAGCGTGGCGGCGTGGCGGCGCGGCATCTTGCGGTTCTGCTCGATCACCCACTCCACCCGCTCGGCCGGGAAGCCACCGGTGAACATGCTGCCGATGAAACCCTTCGTCGTCCCCACGCCCTCCTTCCCGGCGAGGGCCGCGATGGTCTCGTAGAGGCTCGCACCGTCGAAGATCGCGCCGGCGTCCTGCTTCTCCTGCTCGGACCACTCGTCGCGCGCGGCGATGCTGGGCATCTGGTCGACGAGGACGAGCCGCTCCAGGCCCGCCTCGCCGAACAGGTCGATGTAGCACCAGATCACGGAGCACCCCATGGAGTGGCCGAGCAGGCTCACCTGCTCCAGCCCGAGCGTCTCGACCGCGTTGCGGAGGTCCATGGCGAGGCGCTGGATCTTGTAGCCGTGCTCGGGCTTGTCGGACTCGCCGTGCCCGCGCATGTCGAAGGCGATGACCCGTCGGCTGGCCGAGAGCCCTTCCACCTGGGCCTCGAACTGCGCGGCGGTCTGCGACCAGCCGGGGATCATGACGAGAGGCGCACCGCTGCCCTTCTCCACGTAATGAAGGCGGACCCCGTCGTTCGTCGTGACATGCGGCATGGCTCCGTCTCCTCCTTGGGGCCTAAAGTGCTCGCCGTGCCGAAGCTCCCAACCGCTCGCGGCGGGGCAGGCCGGCATAGAATAGCGCGCCGAGGAAGGCGAGCGCGGCAGTCAGGATCACCGCGGTGCCGTAGTGCTGGTCGGCGTCGTAGATCGCGCCTGCGCTGAACGGCCCGAGCAGGCCGCCGAGCCCATAGGCGATGGCGATGCGGCCGAAGACCCGCGGCAGCGCCGCCGCCCCGTAGTAGCCCGCGATGGTCACGGGGTGCGCGCTCGCGAGCACGCCGAAGGCCAGGCCGACCGCGGCGATGGCGGTGAGCCCCATGACGACGCCGGGCGCGAAATAGAGCGCCAGCAGAAACACGCCCATGAAGAGACCGACCCCCACGAGCACGCGCCGGCCCGTCAGTGCATCGACGAGAAGACCGCCGACCAGCCCGCCTGCCGCGTAGCCGGCGCTGGAGAGTATCGGTGCGATCTGGGTCTGGTCGGGAGACGCTCCCCAGGCGGCCATCATGGTCGCCGCGTGGCCGATGACGGCAAGCGCGGTGAAGGCGATGCAGATGAAGCCGAAGAAGATCGCGATCACCACGCGGGGCCGGTCGGTCAAAATGTCCTGGAACAGGCCGGTGGTGCCGGTCGCAGGCGGCGTCTTGCCGGAGAGCGCGATGAGCGCAGCGGCGATCGCAATGGCCAGGAAAATCGCCGCTGCCGTCACGGCAAACGTCGTTTCCGGCCCCGTCCCGGCGATCAGGATCGCGATACCGGGCGACCAGGCGATGCCACCTATGGCAACCGCCGACATGTTGATGCTCATGGCGATGCTGGGCCTCACCGGCCCGTCGATGCTCGCCGCGGTCATCGCGACGAAATAGACCACGCCGACGGCGAAGCCGAAGATAACGCCGTAGCCGACATAGAGCGCGGCGACCGACTGGCCGAAGCCCGCGAGCGCGAACCCCGCCCCCGACAGCGCGGCCATGACCAGGGTGAGCTGCGGCAGCGTGAACCAGTGCAGCAGCCGGTGCATCACGAAGCAGCCAATCGTGGCGACGAGCAGGCAAAGCGACTGCGCACCGCTCACCGTCGCGCGGTCGGCGCCCAGCTCGGCTTCGAGCGGCGCCACGAAGACGCTCCACGCGTAGAGGATCCCGGTCGAGAGGTTGATCAGGACCCCCGCAGCGAGCGGAAAATACGGGCGCAGCGCCACCCCCAGTCGCGATTCCATCGGCGCTCCACGGTTGGATGCGCCACGGTGCAGTGGGTCGGTGGCGCCTGGTCAGCCTATGGGCGGCGATCCTGCCCGTCCAGTGGCGGGGATTTGACGCCGGCGTTCGCCCGCGCTCTCCGACGGAGCCAGAGAACGGCGATCCAGACCGGCAGGCTCAGCACCACGGCGACGATGGCGACGCCGGGCGGGCCGAACAGACCGGCGGGGAGCGATGCCGCCACCGTGGCGGCTCCCAGTGCCGCGCCGCCGATCCACGCCGCGCGCGCACGACCGAGCCGCCCCAGCCGTCGGCAGGCCAACGCCAAGGGAAGGCCGCAGACCGCGGCCACGATCAGCGACGGCAGGGCCATGAGTGCCGCCGTCGCCCCCTCGCCGGGCGCTATCGCAGTCGGCCCGAAGCGGACCGCGGCCGACACCAGCAAGCCCGCCGGCAGCCACAGCAGCGCCGCGGCATAAAAGGAGGCTTGCGACCGCCGGCGCGGTGAGCGATCGGCCATTCGCCGCCTAATCCTCCGCTTGGGATGCGGCTTCCTGCAGCGTCATTTCCTCTTGGTGGCGGCGCAACTGCTCAGGCCAGGTGCTCTTGATGAGGGCCAGGATGTCGCGGATTTCGTCGTCGGTGAGAATCTCGGCGAAGCCCGGCATCCCGCTTTCGAAGTCGGTGATCCCGCGCGCCGCGAGCAACCCCTCGCCGCCCAGCTTCGTGTAGTCGAACAACAGCCGGTCGCCGTGGTGCCAGGTGTGGCCGGTTTCGTCGTGAGGCGGCGCGGGATAGAGGCCGTCGGCGCCGCGCCTCCGCCAGTCCGGCGCACCCTCCAGCTCGGCGCCGTGGCACGAGGCGCAGTGCTCAGCATAGAGCGCGGCTCCATCCGCGAGATCGTCCGATGCCAGGGCGGCCTGCCCGGCCAGCAGGCAAAGGGCGAGCGCCGCCGTCGTCGCGACAATTGTCTGTGCTGTCAGTCGCATGCCGCCCTCAGACCCGCGCCGCGCGGAGGCGGAGCGCATTGCCGATGACCGAGACCGAGGAGAGGCTCATCACGGCGGCAGCGATCATCGGCGAAAGCAGGATACCGAACGGGGGGAAGAGTACGCCTGCGGCGATGGGGATCGCTGCCGCGTTATAGACGAAGGCGAGGAAGAGATTCTGGCGCACGTTGCCCATGGTCGCCTGCGCCAGCCTGCGAGCGCGGACGATGCCGCGCAGGTCGCCCTTGACCAGGGTGATGCCGGCGCTCTCCAACGCGATGTCCGTACCGGTGCCGACGGCGATACCGACATCGGCCAAGGCCAGCGCCGGCGCGTCGTTCACCCCGTCGCCGGCCATGGCGACGATCCGGCCCTCGCCACGAAGCTGCTCGACCAGCGCGCCCTTCTCCTCCGGCGCGAGCGCGGCATGCACCTCGTCTATGCCCAGGGAAGAGGCGACGATCTCGGCCACGCGGGGACTGTCGCCGGTCGCCATGACGACGCGCAGGCCCTGCGCTTGAAGGGCGCGCAGGGCTTCGGGCGCGGTCTCCCGCACCGTGTCGGCGACCCCGATCACCCCCGCGAGGGCGCCGTCGACCGCGACAAACATCGCGGTCTTGCCGGCATCCTCCAGCGTCTCTGCCTCGCGCTCGTGTTCGCCGAGCGGGACAGCCCGTGCCTGCATCATGGCGGCGTTGCCGAGCACGACCGTGCGGTCCTCGACCCGGCCGTGTACGCCCCGGCCGGCCACGGACTCCACGCTGTTTGCCGCGAGATACGGTGCGCCTGCCGCCTCGGCCGCCTCGACGACCGCCTCGGCCAACGGGTGCTGCGCGCTTCGCTCCAGCGCTGCCGCCAAAGCGAGCAGCCTCGTCCGATCGACGTTGCCCAGCGGAACGACGTCGGTCACAGCCGGCCGACCCTCTGTGAGCGTGCCGGTCTTGTCGACGACCAGCAGATCCGCCTTGGCGAGACGCTCCAGCGCTTCGGCGTCGCGCACCAGCACACCCGCCTGGGCGCCGCGCCCGGCGGCCACCATGATCGACATCGGCGTCGCCAGGCCGAGCGCGCAGGGGCAGGCGATGATCAGCACACTCACGGCCGCGGTCAGTGCGTAGGCCAGGGCGGGCGAGGGGCCGGCCACTGCCCAGCCGATGGCCGCCAGCACGGCGACGGCGACCACGGCCGGCACGAAGACGCCGGCGACCCGGTCCGCCAGCGCCTGGATCGGCGCGCGGCTGCGCTGCGCCTTCGCCACCAGGGCGACGATGCGGGCAAGCGTGGTCTCGGCGCCGACCCGCTCTGCCCGCAT
>JAPPKP010000219.1:0-1277 GCA_028819955.1 Rhodospirillaceae bacterium
CGGCGTAGCGCGGGTTGAAGCGGCAGATGTGACCCACCATGAGGAAGCCCGGCGCTGCCTCCGCCGCCGCCACGATCTTCGCGCAATCGTCGACCGTCGACGCCATCGGCTTCTCGAGGAAGACGTGCTTGCCCGCAGCCAGCGCATCCAGCGTGGGCTCGGTGTGCTGGTCCCACATGGTGACGACGCTGACGGCATCGAGGTCATCACGGGCCAGCAGCGCGCGGTAGTCGGTCTCCAGCACGTCGACGCAGTACTTGGCTCCGAGGTCGGCGAGCCGCGCTTCGGTCCGCGTGCAAAGCCCGGCAAGCTCCAGGCCCGGTGTGGCCTCGATCGCGTCGCAATGGACCTCGCCGAACCAGCCGAGGCCGATCACCCCGATGCGGACGCTCTCCATGGCGCAGCCCTCCCGCCCGGCGCGCCGCTCAGGCGGCCTCTTCCCTCTGCGCGGTGAAGGTGAGGCCCTTGGCCGCGAACTTCTCCTTCACGCCCGGCTTGATCGCGTCGAGCTTGATCGCGGTCGACGGCGCCATGTCGATGTCGGTCATGTCGTGCACGCCGCCCGAGATCAGCACCTGCAGGATGGCCTCGTCGTCGCCGATGTTGCGGAAGGCGCGATTGACCTTGGGCGGCACCGAGATGGTGTCGAACTGGTCGAGCTCCACCCGCCCGCTGCCGTCGTCGTTCCAGGTCACCTCGAAGCGGCCCTTGAGCACGGTGAAGGTCTCGTAGGTCTGGTGGTGGGCGTGGAGCGAGGGGCCCTGGCCCGGCGGGCAGACCGCGAGGGTCATGGTCATGCCGGCGGCGTCCACGATGGGCGCGCCGGTGTTGATCGGCGTGTCCACGTCGCCGCCGAGCCCGATCACCGAGAGCAGCTTGCGCGCGTAGATGACGTCGTTGGCCTCCAGCGGAATCTCCGGGTCCTGCTGGATCGGCAGCGGCTCCAGCGCGCTGTAGCGTGAAATCCGGCTCTGCATCTCGTCCTGCGTGATCTCGATCGTCTTCATCGTATCCTCCCTGGCGCGCACCCCGGCGCCGCGCCCGGAATGGTAGAGCGATCCGGCGCGGATTGGAATCGCCCGTGCACGCGGGTTGCGCGGGAGCATGAGCGCCCCGCGAACCGTGGGTGGGACAGAAGACTCAGATCCCTGGCGGGATTCGCCGGGATGAAGCGGGACAAAGTGGGATTCGGCGGGATAGGCGAGACAAGCGGGATAAGTGGGATCGCGGGATTAGGTGGGATTCGTGGGATTAAGTGGGATAAGCGGGATGCGCCG
>JAPPKP010000219.1:1377-5632 GCA_028819955.1 Rhodospirillaceae bacterium
GGACAAAGTGGGATACACCGGGACAAAGTGGGATACACCGGGACAAAGTGGGATACACCGGGACAAAGTGGGATAAGTGGGATTCCGAGGCGGTGGCGTCGCTCGTGGCGGAGACGACGCGGGTCATCCTGCCTCCGCCCGCTGCGGTCCGCTCGCGTTCGCGCTTCCGGTTCTCCTTCTGCACAGCGCAATGATGGCGCCCCCGCCACTCGCCGTGCACCGCACCATGGTGCGGGGAGATGGGTCAAATACCCTGGGACCTCGACTATGGCGTTACGGATGTCGATCTGGTCGACTACCACTAGGAACAGGAGGACTGCGGCATGCCCATGAAGAACCCGCCCCATCCGGGTCTCTCCGTGCGTCATGACTGCCTCGAGCCGTTGGGCCTCAGCGTGACGGAAGCGGCGCGCAAGCTCGGTGTCAGCCGCAAGCAGCTCTCGGACATCGTGAATTGCCGCGCCGGCATCTCGCCCGAGATGGCGATTCGCCTCGACAAGGCCTTCGGCGGCGGCGCCGATACGTGGTACAGGCTCCAGTCGACCTGGGAGCTGGCGCAGGCATTGAAGAAGGCGGATCGGATCAAGGTCGAGCGCCTCTCGCCTGCCGCGTGACGCTCCCTGACGCCACGCCCCGCGCACCGCACCATGGTATTTTTCGCCACGTGAGTTACTATCCCATGCACCATACGAAAATTAAATTTATCGTTATTGTAGAGTATATTATGAACACTTCTCGCTTCTCAAGCGGTTTCGATCTCAACATTCGGATACCAAATAGGTACCACTCAATTTCGATTTTCTACGTACGCTTGTCGCCGGAAAGATATCCGTTCGGTCACGGCGTGATGAAGGCCACTTCAGCGAATCCGCGCGGCCACGGGCATCCACCTCAGCCCAGCAGAGCTCTTCAGCCCGCGCTTCGGCCGCGTCCGCTAGCGAGTGCTCCCGCTCCGCCCGGGCGCGCGCCTGGTCGTACAGGGACCGCCAATCACGCGCCTCGCGCGCCGGGGCCGGCACGCAGGACGACAAAATCCCCTCGTCCCCGTCGATCAGAGACCTCGCCAGGCAGGATCCCGGATCGGCGCCCCGCGCTGTCCGGGGCGACAAACGGGGTCATCTTACCTGGGCGGCGACGGATTAGCCGGCAGTGCATTGTCGTCGTCGAATCCGCACCCCGTTATCGGTTCCCGTCAATGGTCGCCGGTATGGCTTCCGTCGAAAAGGGACAGCGCGAGCCTATAAGCATCGCGCCCTACCCGTGCGCCTATGAGCCGTCCCGGAATATCGTCTGCCGGAGGGTGGATGCCCCCCCAGATGCGCGACAGGCTGCACTGGTCGGCTGCATCGCGGTATGTTGCCCACTGCAGGACCATATCGACCGAGGGACCGCGCTCGAAGACGAGAAACTCGTTGGCCGGGATACGGAACTCGCTCATGCCGCCGGGAAAGAAAGGGTCGCCTGTAAGCGCCGTCAGCACCTCGGCCGCTGCCCTGGAGTAGGTGGAATGGCCGGAGACATAGCCAGCGAAGGGCGGGGTGACGAAGGTCGGCCGCTGATAGGGCCACCAGCTCTCGGCAAGAATCCACGCCACGCCGGCCACGTCCGTCGCCGGATCCGCCACACGGTCCGGGCCGCGCCAGGCTCGCAGCTTGATCTTTCCCGCATTCGCCCCGTCCTCGCCTGAGAGAGGATCCTGCGGGCCGACCAGCTCGATGAAGCCCTCGACCAGAGGGATGCCGAGGGGCGACCACGAACCGAGCCCGGGATCGCTGGACTGTCCCCGGTCGGCCATGAACCGAAGCGCCGAGATCGGCCTGATATAGTCATACCATCCCTTGATTCCCCAAGAGGCAATGGCCGCGTCGTGCATCGCCCCGCCCAGGGCGAAATACGTCTTCACATCCCATTCGAGAGGGCCGAGTACCGGCCCCTCCCCGCCGAGCCGCCTGACCAGCGCCGGATGGTCGTTCACCTCGTTCAGGATCACGAACCAATGGCCGGGCGGAGTTTCGGAGTCGGGCCCGTCGGCCCAGAACTCTGCGAGCACGCGCGTGTAATCGCCGCGCGGTACGATCTGGGGACGGTAGGGTTTGCCGGTTGCAGGGTTGACGGTGCGACCGGGACCGTGCGGGTTGCCGTCGTAGAAGGCAGGATAGTCCTCCAGCCTGCGCGGCAGGGCCGCAATGTTTCCGATACCCGACGGCGCGATGTCCATCGTGACGCCGTCCTCGGGCGAGAGGTGGGACGACCAGCGGGCCACCAGGGAGAACCCCCATTTGTAGTGCTCCGACAGCGGCCCCTTCGAGAGAGGCGGCGGACCCGGGTCGAAATAGATGCGCCAGTCGGCTCCGTCCCGTCGATGGACCGCAAGATCCGTTTCGGCCAGAGCGAAGGGCGCGACCAGGCCCCACTCGGCCGTCACGAACTCCGGTCTTTCCTCTTCCGGCAAACCCGACTGGCCGATGAACAGTGGCAGATATACGGGTTGCCAGCGATCGGGGTCGGAGAGAGCGGGGTTCCCGGCTTCGGTTGGGTCCAACTCCTCATTGACCGGCCGATAGACGATGTTCGAATAGTCGTCGGCTTCATTCGATCCGTCGTCTAGACCGCGGTCGATGTAATAGTGGCCGATACAGGCGCCGAGTGCCGCCGCCGGTCCGGGAGCTGTCCCGGACCCGGTTTCGAGTCCGATCGCGGCCATGAGGGTATCGGCGTTCCGGAGGGTTGAGGCGGCGCCGGGCGACCCCCGGAATCGGTGGCGGATGAGCCACCAGGCGGCATGGCTGATCGCGTGCTCCCGGGCGCGTTTCAAGCTCGCGCCCACCGGCCGGATTGCCGCCCGGCACGGGGCGCCGCTCCTGCCGAAATTGTAAGGGATTGCTGCTTCCGACCAGGCTGCCCAGGCATCGTACATGGCAGCGGAGAGGTGGAAGAGATTGCGGGCATGAACGGTCGGGCGCGCGCGATCGTCTCGGATCGCCTGCAGCAAGACCTCCATCCAGCGCCGCGCAACCGACATGTCCGTGTCCGTCGACGACAAGCCGGGTAGATAGTGAGCGAACACGGTTGCAGGCCCGGCCGGCATATCGAAGGTTGTGACCGGCGCGCGCGCATCGCCGAACGCGCCGCCGCCCTCGGCACTCCAATGGCTGAATCGATAGCGGCCGCGAGCCGGCGCCGCGCTTATCGCGGCGATGCCGCCTTCGGCATGGAGCCCGGTGCCGGTTCCGCGGACGACGCGCAGCGGAAAATCGTCAGGTTTCTCCTGATGGATGGTGATGCGCCGGTCGGCGGCGATGGCATCCAGCCGGCTGACCTGGTTGCCCGGGCCGGGCCAGCGCACCTCGACGGACTGTGCGACCTGGTCGGGTCCCAACCCGAAATGCAGCGTCGACGGCGCCTGGGAGAGGTAAGCGGTGCCGAGCCGCACCTCCTGCACCTGGATTCCCGACGCCGTGCGCACCGTAACACGCGCGCCGACCGCCAGCGGGTTGGCATGCCGGCCCTTGAGATCGATCGCGAGCCAGTGATTCCGTTGCTCGAAGACGTTGCGATAGACCGTGGGGGCGCCGCCGCGGTTGGCGATGAAAATATCCACCCGGCCGTCGCCGTCATAGTCCGCGCAAACGACACCCCGGCCCTGGCCGGTGTGGCGCACGCCCAGCTCCGATGCCCGCTCGGAGAATGTTCCATCGCCGTTGGCCATGAAGATCCGGGACGGGTCCTCGTGAAAGCTGGTGAAGCTGCGCCTCTCGCCGCCTGCGTCCTCGACATCCCCGCCAAGCCAACCGTTCGTGTGGAACAGGTCCGGGCGCCCGTCATTGTCGAAGTCGGCGAGGCAGGCTCCCCACCCCCAGCCGCCGCTGCGGACACCCGCGACATCCGTTGCGTCCTCGAAGCGGCCGTCGCCCTTGTTGCGGTAAAGCCGGTTGCCGGTGGGGCCGTAGCCCGAACGTTCGTCGGCATCGTGGATGCTGGTCACGAACCAGTCCATATCCCCGTCTAGGTCGTAGTCCCCCACCGCAGCACCCATGCCGTTCTCGTCGGAGATTGCCTCGTCAGCTATGTCCGTGAAGCCGGCACCGGCCTCGTTGCGCAGCACCTGGCTCGTGCCGAAATCGGCTGCCAGCAGGATGTCGGGATCGCCGTCTCCGTCGATATCCGAGAAAGTCGGTGTCATCGACAGCTCGCGCTTGCCGGGTGAGCGGGCGCAGGCTTTCAGCGGCGATTTTGGGCTGATCCGCTCGGATTA
>JAPPKP010000301.1 GCA_028819955.1 Rhodospirillaceae bacterium
TGACCATGCTCGTCGTCACCCACGAGATGGGCTTCGCCGCGGAGGTCGCCAACCGAGTCATCTTCATGGACGAGGGCCAGATCGTCGAGCAGAACACGCCGACGGAGTTCTTCAACAATCCCCAATCCGACCGCACCAAGCTGTTCCTGAGCCAGATTCTTTAGGATCGTCTTCGACCGTTGCCGCCTGCAATTGCGGGATCAAGCGCGGCTGGTCAGTCGAAGAGGTTGCCGATGTTCTTCAGAATGCTGTCGCCGATGTAGAGCGCCAACGCCTGGATGGTCGAGGTGGGGTTCACCGCGCCGGCGGTGACGAAAATGCTGCCGTCCACGATGAAGAGGTTGCGCACGTCGTGGCAGCGCCCCCAGCCATTGACCACAGAGCGCTCCGGATCGTTCCCCATGCGCGCCGTTCCCATCTGGTGCCATCCCGCGCGCCACATGACGTCACCGCCACCGCCCATCACCTTCTTTGCGCCGGCGGCCAGTAGCGCTTCCTCCGCGCGGGCCTCGCCGTGCGCGATCATCTTTCGCGTGTTGTCGTCCACCCCGTAGGTAATCTTGGGAGCCGGAATGCCGTCGCTGTCGACAAGCTCGGGGTCCAGGGTGACCGTGTTGGTCTCGCGCGGGAGGTCCTCGGTGACGATGGTGAGCCCGGCCGAATAGGGATAGACCTCGTCCATCAGGTGCCGGTGCCCCGCCCCCCAGGGTATGGGGTTGTCGAAACACAAGCCGCCGAGGGTCCAGGTCATCGGCGTGATCCAGCGGCTGGCTTGCAGCCCGTAGCCCCGCACGAAGTCGCGCGATGGGTCGGTCTCGTAGAACTCGTGGCTGACGATGCTGCACCCCATCGGGCCCTTGAAGCCTTCCATCGGCTCGTCGAAGAGGCCGGCGACTGCCGTGAGCGGGTGGAACATCAGGTTCTTACCCACGAGACCGCTGCGGTTGGCGATGCCCTCCGGGAATCGGTTGGACGTCGAGTTCAGCATCAGCCTGGGCGTGCCGATGCCGTTGCAGGCGAGGACGACGAGCTCCGCCCTCTGGCGCTGCAGCCGGCCTTTCGCGTCGTGGTAGAGCACGCCGCTCGCCATGCCGTGTTCGTCGAGCGTGATTTCGCGCACGCGGCAGTGCGTCCGCAATTCAACGCCCGCGCGCAGCAGGATCGGCCAGTAGGTCAAGTTTACGCTGGACTTGGCGCCTGTGGCGCAGCCCAGATCGCAGGTGCCGGCGTTGACGCACTTGGCACGGCCGTCGTAGTCGCGGCTGAGGATCGCTGCATCCGATGGCCACCAGTGCCAGCCCAGTCGGTTGAAGCCCCGCGCCAGCGTCCGGCCCAATTTTCCGAGAGGGAGCGGAGGAAGCGGCGGCTCATAGGGCGGATAAGCAGGGTTTCCGCCCAGGCCCGATGCCCCCGTGTTGCGGTCGTTCGTCGCGTAGTAGGGCTCCAGCGTCGCGTAATCCACCGGCCAGTCGTCACCCACACCGTCCAGAGAGCGGGTGCGGAAATCCGAGGGATGCATGCGTGGCCAATGCGCCGAGAAGTTGATGGTCGAACCGCCCACGGCATTGAAGTTGACCGGGGCAATCGGTGAGTCCTCGGAATTGATTGGGTAGTCCTGTTGCAGCCGGCGCACGTTGGGGTCGATGCTGAACTCGGCGTAGCGGCTGAGCTCGTAGTCCGGGTTGCGGCTGGGGTAGGTCGCGTCGCTCAACATCGGCCCCTGCTCAAGGCAGAGGATGCGCATGCGCGAGCCCAGCAGCGACCACGCGAAGGCCGCGCCGGACGCTCCGGCGCCCACGATCAGCACATCGACGGAATCGTCGCTCATGCCAGGTTTCTCAGGCGCTCAGGTGGGGCGGAAGCAGCGGCCGCGCGCACGAACCGGAGCCAACAAATCCGCCAACTCGTCAGGGTCGTCCTCAGGCAGTACGTAGCCATCCGGCTGCGTCGGGCGGTCGGAGAGGCCGAAGTGGGGACGAACATCGGCCCGGCTGTAGTAGCCCATGTAGGTGGACTGCAGTAGCGCCGTAAACGCGTCGGGCTCCGCCCGTTCCAGCGCTTCGACGACGGCGATGCGCGCTGCAGCATCCAGCGCTTCGAAGCTCGCGCCGCGGGAATCCACCAGGGCCGCAGCCCGTGTCACGACCGTGCGAAGCAGGACGGCGAGTGCGGGGTCGTCCGATGCCTTGTTGGCCAGGAAGTCGACGACGCCCAGCACGCCCGCTGCCGGCACCCGCCCGTCGGCGCTCGCCGGCACGATCTCGTCCAGAAGGCCGTTCAGCAAGCGGCGTTCGGCCTCGTTCCAGGGTGCTTGATCAACCCCCATGCCTCACCAAGGGCACGGTCTGCACGGTACAGTCAAGGCCGGAGACCGTCGCTGCCCGGCGAGCGACGCGGAAGAGGCGGACGCGCTGCCATCGGCATGGCGTGGGAGAGCGGCTTTACGCTCAGGCGGGCGGTGTGCGAGGTTGGGGCATGACCGGCCTTACCCGCATCGGCGCCAACGTGCTCGCCGGCATGCCGCTCGACCGGGCCGCGCATCGCCGGATCGACGCGGCATGGCTCAAGGCCCGCTTCGACGATCCGTCCACCCGCTACGTCACGATCTGGCGTCAGAATGCCGTCGTTCGTCTGGGTCCGGAGCCCCGCCCTGTCATCCACTACCGCGAGACCCTGGACGGGCTGCTCGACGACCGCGCGGAGCCCACGCTTCTGGGTGTGGAGGCTGAGGACGGTGACGCCGGCGCGGCGCACTTCGTGGTCGATCTATCCCACGTGGAGGCCGGGGCCCTGCTGGCGCGATCGCCCGGCGGCGAGATGATGGACCTGCGCGAGCTGGTGCAGATCGTGCCGGGGCCCGATTCCGCGCTGATCGCCTACGCCCGGGGGCTCACCTACTGGCACCGCCGGCATCGCTTCTGCGGCGCCTGCGGTGCTCCTGCGGCGGCACTTGAGGCCGGCCACCAACGGCGCTGCACCAACGAAGACTGCGGAGCGGTCCACTTTCCGCGCACCGACACGGCGGTGATCACGCTGGTCCACGACGGCGACGAGTGCCTGCTCTGCCGCCAGTCGCGCTGGCCGCCGGGCATGCACTCGACTCTTGCCGGCTTCCTGGAGCCGGGAGAGAGCCTGGAGGAATGCGTGGCCCGCGAGATCGAGGAGGAGAGCGGCGTGCGCGTGGGCGATGTCCGCTACCACTCCTCGCAGCCCTGGCCCTTCCCCGGCACGCTCATGGTGGGCTTCATGGCGCAAGCACTCTCCCGCGACATCGCGGTCGACGAGACCGAGTTGGAATACGCCCACTGGTATCCGCGGCGGGAGCTTCTCGGCCGACGGGACAATGACGAGTTTCGCCTGCCGGGCCGCTATTCGATCTCCCGCCGCCTCATCGAGGACTGGCTCGCCGGCCGTACCCCGCCCTGATTTGGGCGCACTGCGGAGAGCGCGTTGACAGCAGCCGAGGGCCCCCTTATACAGCGGCGTCCCCGGCGAACGCGAGAGACCGAGCCGGGGGCGGAGACGGGGCGTGAAGCGGACCTATCAGCCGAGCAACATCGTGCGCAAGCGGCGCCATGGCTTCAGGCAGCGCATGAAGACCGTAGCAGGTCGGCGCGTGCTCGCGCGCAGGCGCGCCAAGGGGCGAAAGCGCCTCGCCGTCTAGTACCGGCGGGGCGTTGCTTCGCCAGTTGTCATTCCCAGAAAGTTCGCTGCGCGTCAGGCCATTGCGACCGGCCGCGCAACCACATGTCACGGCACTGAAGATGATCGCCCGACGCGGAGAAACGTCGATGCGCATCGCCACGCTCAAGAAGCGAAGCGATTTCCTGCGGGTGCGGGCGGGAGGGCGCCGCTGGGCCGCGCCAGGGTTGGTGCTGCAGGCGGCTCCAGCGCCGGAGGCCGATGCCAAAGAGAAACAAGTGCGGGTCGGTTACACCGCGAGCCGCCGGATCGGCAATGCGGTCGCGCGCAACCGCGCCAAGCGCCGATTGCGTGCGGCGGTGGCCCATGTTATGCCGGTTTCGGCGCAATGCGGCAACGACTACGTCGTCATCGCACGTGCCGCCACGCTGACCCGACCGTTCGACGCCTTGACCGGCGACTTGGCCGCGGCGTTGGCGCGTGTGGTTGATCGAGCACCGGGCCGGAGCCGGCGGTCCGCCGCCGACCGGTCGCGCGAAGTGGGCCCGAGAGCGGGAGACGCATGAGACCGATCGCGTTACTGATCGTGGGCCTGATCCGCGGATACCAGTATTTCATCTCGCCACTCTTGCCGCCGAGCTGCCGGTTCGAGCCGACCTGCTCACACTACGCGATGACGGCGCTCAGACGGCACGGCGTTGCGGTGGGCCTGGTGCTGGCGACCTGGCGAATCCTCCGCTGCAATCCGTACTGCGCGGGTGGGATCGATGAGGTGCCGGAGCGCCCGCTGCGCATCTTCAACACTTCCTGGAGGCGTGCTCCCCGCTAACGGGGGCGAACGAGCGATTCATGTTCGGCAGCGGCCAAGACAAACGCAATCTCATCATCGCGATCGGCGTGATCTTCGTGGTTCTCGTCGGCTGGCAATTCCTCATGCCCGCGCTGTTCCCGCCGGATGAGCGGCCGCGCCGTGTTGCAGAGCAGCCTGCGCCGGGGATGGAGCCGCCATCGCTGGATCAGGTGGTACCCGATGCAGACGCCCCGGCCCAACCCGAGCTGCGCCAGGCCGGCATCGAGAGCCCGCGCATCGAGATCGAATCACCGCGCCTCAGCGGCTCGATCGCGCGCCTCGGTGGGCGCATCGATTCCATCACGCTGCTCGACTATCGCGAGGAAGCGGACGAGGAGAGCCCGAACATCGTGCTGCTCCAGCCTCGCGACGCGACACGGCCCTATTTCGCCGATTTCGGCTGGATCACCGCGGCCGAGGGAATCGCACTGCCGCAGCCCGACACGCTCTGGGCGGCCGACAAGTCCACCGTCGCACCGGGCCGGCCGGTCACGCTCCGCTGGGACAACGGTGCCGGGCTTCAATTCACGCGCAAGATCGACATCGACGAGAATTTCGTATTCACCGTCACCCAATCGGTGCTCAACACCACCGGCGCTCCGCTCGCGCTCACACCTTACTCCCGGATCGCGCGATTCAGCGACGCCACCGAGTCCATCTTGCCGTTCAAGCCGCTCTTCATCTTCCAGGACGGCGCCCTCGGCGTCTTCGGCGAGGACTATCGCGATGCCGACTACGAGGACATGCGCGATGCTTATGATGCTGCTGTCGCGAACCCCCGCGCGGGCCAGGACTATCACTACGAAGCGACCGGCGGCTGGATGGGATTGACCGACAAATACTGGCTGGTGGCGCTGATTCCAGATCAGCAGATACCGTTCCGCGGCAGCTTCGAGTATGTGCCGATCGACGGCGGTGCGGAGGACTCCTTCCAGACGATCTACGAGGCCGAGCCGCTCACGGTGTATCCGGGCCAGTCGATCTCGCTCACCTCGCACCTGTTCACCGGTGCCAAGGAGATCAGCCTCCTCGATGACTATGAAGAGTCGCTGGGCGCCGACCGCCTGGACCTCTCGGTCGATTTCGGACCGGCCTGGTTCCTGTCCAAGCCGATGTTCTATGTCATCGACTTCTTCAAC
>JAPPKP010000291.1:0-1727 GCA_028819955.1 Rhodospirillaceae bacterium
GCGTCGGCACGACCGCCAAGGTGGTGATGATGGAAGGGGCCGATCCCTTCCGCGTCACCCAGGTGCGCCGCTACGGCGCCGAGCTGGTGCAGGTGCCGGACGTGCACGCGGCGTTCGAGGCCGTGCGCGCCATCGAGGCCGACGAGGGGCGCAGCTTCATCCATCCCTTCGAGGGGCGGACCATCGCGCTCGGTACCGCTACCGTCGGCCTGGAGCTTGCGCGGCGGGTGCCGGCGCTGGATGCGGTCGTCGTTCCCATCGGCGGCGGCGGGCTCTGCGCCGGCGTCTCCTGCGCCATCAAGACCCTGCAGCCGCAGTGCCGGGTCTACGGCGTCGAGCCCGAGGGCGCGGACACCATGCACCGCAGCTTCGCCGCAGGCTCGCCCCAGGCCATCGACAAGGTCGCAACCATCGCCGACAGCCTCGGCGCGCCCTACGCCCAGCCTTATTCGTTCGGGCTCTGCCGGCGCTACGTGGACGAGCTGGTGACGATCGACGACGACGCCATGCGCCGCACCATGGGGCTGCTCTTTGCCGAAATGAAGCTCGCCGTAGAGCCGGCGGGCGCCGCGGCGACGGCGGCGCTGCTCGGCCCGCTCGCGGGCCGCCTACGAGGCCAGCGCATCGCGGTGATCGTCTGCGGCACCAACATCGACGCGCGAAAGTTCATGGCCCAGGCGCTCTTCGCCTGATGCGGGACACGCTTCGGAGGGGTCAGCCCGCGTCCGCGTCTCGCCGCTTGTACCACTCCACACCCTGCGTCTCGATCTGGTTGCGCAGGGCGATGCTGTCGATCATCCCGTAGAGGAGCAAATTGACGCGCTGCGGGATCGTCAGATCGTCGACGGCGGCGGTGAGTTTCACCTGGTCGCTCATGGACAGGCGGTCACCGAATAGCGCGACGTCCACGTCCGAGGCCGGGCGGAATGTCCCCGTCGCGCGCGAGCCGAACAACACGGCGCGCTCCACCCTGGCGTTGGCCGCGATAATGTCGATGACGGCCTTGCGATGCCTCTCCTTCAGGCCGTCGGTCATGCGTTGATGCCAGCGGGCTTCGCCGGTCGTGTCCAATTGTCGCGGCCTCGACGCCCCTACCAGCTGTTCCGGAGCTCGCGGAGCTTGAGGAAGACCTCGCGCGGGCCGGGATCGTCCGAGAGATCGGGGAAGGCCTCGCGCAGGCGCGCGATGACCGTGGGGCTGTGCAGGCGGAAGAAGGTGTTGATCTCTTTCTCCAGCGCAAGCGTCGAGACCAAGGCGTCGTCGGGGTCCTGAGGCTCGACCTCGGTGAGCAGTGACTTCGCCCGCGCGTTGTCGGGCTCCCGGTCCAGGGTGAACTGCAGGTTGTTCTCGATGTAGTCGTGGCCGGGGTAGATCAGGGTCTCGTCCGGCAGCTTAGCGAGCTGGCCCGCGAAGGTCTCGTAGAGCTCGGCCGGATGCCCGCCGGAATGGCAGTTGCCGGCACCGGCGTTGAACAGGGTATCGCCGCAGAAGAGGGCGGGTGTGTCGGTGCGCGACAGCAGGCAGACGTGGCTCATGGTGTGGCCGGGCGTGTCCAGCGCCTCTAGCTCCACTGTGGCGCCGACCTTGATGACGTCGCCCGCGCCGAGCCCGCGGTCGATGCCGGGAATCTTGTCCTTGGCGTTGGCGTGGGCGAGCAGGCTCGCGCCGGTCGCCTTGATCACCGCCTTGTTGCCGCCGGTGTGATCGCCGTGCTCGTGGGTGTTGAG
>JAPPKP010000291.1:1827-5628 GCA_028819955.1 Rhodospirillaceae bacterium
CCTTGATCACCGCCTTGTTGCCGCCGGTGTGATCGCCGTGCTCGTGGGTGTTGAGCACCTGGGTGATCTGCCAGCCCTTGTCCTTGGCCGCCTTCAGGCAGCGCTTGTGGTCCAGAGGATCGACGGCGAGCGCCTCGCCGGTCTCCGGGCAGGCGATCAAGTAGTTGAAGTTGCGGTATGCGTTGGCGGTCCAGACTTGCTCGACGAGCATGCGCGCTCTCCCGGTTCGGCGGCGTCAATCGGGGTCCAGTTCGGAATCCCAATAGAGGTAGTCGCTCCAGCTTTCATGCAGATATCGGGGCGGGAAGCGCCGTCCTGCCTGGTGCAGGTCGTAGGCGCTGGGCGGCCTGGGCTTGCGCGCGGGCCGCATGCCGCACTCCCGCGGCAGCCGGCTGCCCTTGGCGAGATTGCAGTCGCTGCAGGCGGTGACGACGTTGTCCCAGGTGGTGCGTCCGCCGCGCGAGCGCGGCACCAGATGGTCGAAGGTGAGGTCCTCCACCGGGAACGGTGCCACGCAATACTGGCAGGTGAACGAATCCCGCAGGAAGACGTTGAACCGCGTGAACGCGGGCCGGCGCGCGAGCGGCCGGTAGCGCTTGAGCGCGACGACGCTCGGCAGCCGGATGGCGGTGCTCGGCGAGCGGATCGCCCGGTCGTATGTGGAGAGGATGGTCACCCGGTCGAGGAACGCCGCCTTGACCGCGTCCTGCCAGCCCCAGACGGAGAGCGGGAAGTAGCTGAGCGGCCGGTAGTCGGCGTTGAGCACGAGGGCTGGGCAGCTCTCCAGGGATGCTTGCACTTCTCCAGGCCCCCTCAGCGCGGCTCCGGCGCGCCCACCTGCGGCCTAATCCCCGCCAGCGCACCGAATTCGGCGCGCATCATGCCAAAGAGAAGCCAAAGGGCAAAGCCGGGAGAGGATCGCTGTGCCCGGCCTGCGCCGCCCGCCGGCGCCTATTCGACGACGAATGTCGGCGAGAAGTCGGCGGGTGCCAGCGAAAGGCGCGGGCTGAAGGAGTCGAGATTGGCCTGCTCGACGATGTGAATCAAAGGCCCGGCGTGCGGATATTCGAGCTTGCCTTCCAGGAGCCGCGCGGCCATCTCGATGCCCATCCGCCCCTGCAAGGCCGGAAAGTCGGTAGGCGCCGCGAGGATCTTCTCGCGCTTGATCCCGCGATAGACCGCGTGGGTGAAGTAGTTCGCGAGCACCTGTATTTGGCCCGTAAGGCCGCGCGCTCTGAGCAGGCTAACCGCCGCGCCGGCGGTGACCGCGCTGCCCACGATGTAATCGACATCGGGGCGTTCCTCCAGCGCCTCCTCGACCAGGATCAGCTGGATTTCGCGGCCGGTATCGCCCCACTTCCTCACGACGATGTCGACCGCGCTGCCGGCGAGTGCCTCGGTGAATCCCTCCTCGACGAAATGGGCCCATTGCGATTCCCGCGGGCCAGGGAACCACGCCACCTTGACCGGCGGCGTGTCGGCCGGGTGGAGGCTAGCGAGATAGGCGCCAGGGACCTCCCCCATCGTGACCCAGGAGACGGCGGCCTTGGCACTGATGCCGGGGTCGGCGATGTCGTTGACCACGGCGATCACAGGAATCTCCTCGCTGATTGCGAGCACCGCCTCGGTCAGGCCGTCGAAGCTCACCGCGCCCAGCGCCAGGATGTCCGCGTCCCGAGCGCATTCGGTGATTTGGGCGATCTGGCGTTCGAGGTTCGGGTAACCGCCGGCCTCGACTACGCGGAGCGCGACGCCGAGCCGCTTCGCCTCCTCCACCATGCCGTAGTTGACGCTCAGCCAGTACGAATCCTTGAGGTGGGGGTATGACGCGCAGATGCGCCACTTCTGCGATGCCTGCTCCAGGGGCCGATAGGTGATGGTCTCCGTCGGGCTGCGGAAATCGAAGGGCGGCGACCAGACTTCGAGCGCCCACGTGGAGGAGGAGGTAGGCTCCTTCACCGCCTCCTGCCCGGACCCGAGTGTCGGGCCCGCGGCGAGCACCAGGCTCGCGAGGACACCAGAAATCAGTCTCTGTAGGCGCCACGGTCTCATGGCCGGCATGATGCGGCCGATTGCCTTTCGATTCCAACCGGTGTTCTACTTTCCCGATGTTCGGCCGCTTCGGCATTGCAAGCCGCCTGTTCGCCGCGTTTGCGGGGGTGGCGGCCCTCTCCATCGCAGCCGGGATCATCGGCTGGGTCGTCCTGCGCAACGTCGACACTGCGCAGACGACGATCGTCGACGAGGCTCTGCCGGCGATCGCCGAGGGGCGGATCATCGCCGAGACCTCCACGCAGATTGCGGCGCACGGTGCCCTGCTCGCCACGGCTGAAAGCCAGGCGGAGCGGCAGGCTCAGGCCAATATCCTGCGGTCCACGACCGATCTGCTCTCCGCCCGCCTCGATGCTCTGGAGGGTTACGGCTTCCCCGAACAGGAGGTGGCCGAGATTCGGGGCGTGGTATCGGCGCTCGCGGCCAACCTCGATCGGCAGGACGAGATCGTCGAGGCGCGGATCGGTATGAACGCGGTCCTGGCTGCCTCGGTCGCGCGCACGCTGGATGTGGCCGGGGAGCTCTCCACGCTTTCCGAGACACTCACCTCCAACGCGGCGTCGGGGGCGACAGTTGTCATCTCCAATCTCTACGAGCTCGCCGAAGACACCGCACGCCTCGCGGCCATGCTGGATGCCTTCGACCGGCTGGTCGAGGCGGATCTGTTCCTGCTGGAGCGGATGTTCGAGCTCCGGATGCGCGCCTCCGAGCAGGGTCTGCTGCTGAACCAGCTCGGCCGCGCGCGCGATGCCGGCGAGATCGGCTGGATCGAGGAGCGCTACAGCGGCAACCTCCGCATCCTGGAGCGCCGCGTGGCCCTGATCGACGACCCGATCCGCCGCGAGCAGGGGGAGGGGCTGGTCGCCGCACTGTCGTCCGACGGGCCGCCCGGCACCATCGGCCTCTTCGACCAGCGCCGCCGGGCGCTGGACCTCGATGCGGCGCTCGCCGCCCTGGCGGACGACAACCGCGCGTTGACGGACCGGATGAACGAGAGTGTCGCCGCGGTCGTCTCCCGCTCTCAGCAGATCGCTACCGACGCATCCGAGGCGGCGGACAGCGCCGTCGAGTTCGGCGGCCTCACCGTCCTGCTCCAGATCGTGCTGTTCATCGCCATCGCGGGCGCCATCGCCTGGCTCTACGTGCATCGCAACATCGTCCACCGGCTTACCGCGCTGCACCGGGTCATGCAGAACCTCGCGGCGGGGCGCCTGGACGTAACCGTTCCGACCGGCGGGAAGGACGAGCTCTCCGACATGGCAGACACGGTGCGGGTCTTCCGCGACCAGGCCATCGTCAAGCAGGAGCTCGAGGAGGAGCGGGAACAGACCAACGCCGAGCTGCGCCAGCACAAGGAGCATCTGGAGAGACTGGTCGCGGAGCGGACCGCGCAGTTGACCGAGGCCAATGCCCGGCTGGTTGAGGAGGTGCGCAACCACGATCGCGCTCGCGCCCGCGCCGAGCAGGCGAGCCGCGCCAAGTCGGAGTTCCTCGCCACCATGAGCCACGAGATCCGCACCCCGATGAACGGGGTTCTCGGCATGCTGCGGCTCATGGCCGACGGCCCGCTCAACGAGAGGCAGCATCAACAGGTCCGGGTCATGCGCTCGTCGAGCGAAATCCTGCTCGGCATTCTCAACGACATCCTCGACTACTCGCGGGTCGAATCCGGCGAGATCGAGGTCGAGAGCGCGGTCTTCGACCTGCACGAGCTGGTCGAGGACATCGTGGTGCTCATGCAGGGCCGCG
>JAPPKP010000388.1 GCA_028819955.1 Rhodospirillaceae bacterium
TCTGCCCGACCTTCCGGCGATGCCGGAAGCAGTCGGCGATCGTCTTGGCGACGCCGAAGACCTTCACGGGAACACTTTCGATACGCACGGTCATGACGTCGTCGGTGAGTAGCGCGTCAGTGAACCGCACGATCCGCATTTCCGGCCTTCCCTCCTTCGGCATCCAGTCCCTCGTGCCGATCGCCATCCAGACGGCGCGTGGCAGCTGATCCGTCAGTTCGTGGAAGGCCAGCGCGGACACCAGGCAGACGACGCCCCTGGGAACGCGTTTTGCCGCCTCAGCCAAATCGTGGTTGGCGTCGATCGGCGCGTCGGGCAGCTGGTAGAGGCCGCGCGCGAGGTGGTTCACCTGGCCGGCGCGGACCATTCTGCCAACCGTGGCGGCGGTAATACCGGCATCCGTGAATTCAGACAGACGCGCAATTCCCTTCGCCCGGAGGAGATCGATCGCCCGGTCGCGCTGCGTACCTGTCTTCATCATTGATATGTAACCACAAAACCTCGGATTTATGTTCCGAGTATTTCTATCATATCCACCAGCTCACGCAAAACTGGGTTGACCCGCCGAACCGGCTGGGCGGACCCAAAACGCGGCTTTTCGGTATCGGGGGCCGCTGAATAGCGCCGAGGCGGTGACCGGGCCCGGCCAACCAATCCGTCCGACGACGAGCGCCCCCGGGCCAGGATCGAAGGTGTTTATGCCGGTGGCGGATAAACTACCTGGAGGCGGCCGAATTGACCCACGCGTGAACTCCTGTGCTCCCGGCGCGGACACCACGCCACCGGAGCTGGCTGGGCGGGATACCGTCCTTGCTGACACCCGCCTTGCGGTCCGGCGCAGCAGATGGAACCCGCTCAGAAGAGAACATGGTTGATGCAGAGGACTTCATGATTGACGTCTGAAACTATAGTCCATATATGGTTATCATCGAGCATATTGAAAATCTTCTCGAACCGCCATGCCCCGACTCGTCTCCGCGCCCTTCTTCAGCGCCAACCCGGTCTTCCGACGGCCCGACTATGCCGCGGCCGTTGGCCGCCGGCCTGACGACAAGATCGTCACGGCGATGCTCGTCCAGCATCTCAAGGCCGGCAACATCCGGCGCATCGCCCGTGGCGTCTTCGCCTCGGTGCCCAAGCATGCCGACGCCACGACATGGTCGGTCGACCGCTTCCTCGCCGCCTCCCGTCTGCGCCTTGGCGGCACCATCGCCTATCATTCTGCCCTTGAGCTGCACGGTTACGCCTACACCGAAGGGCATGACGTGCAGGTCATTGCGGAGGGAGAACCCGGCATGTTCGAGGCGGCCGGTTTCGCCTGCCGGTTCGTCAGACCGCCGCGTGGCTTCGCGCCTTCGGATGGCGTCACGGCGGTCGACCGCCTGGGGCAGGAAGTCAGGGTGACGACGATCGAGCGGACGATCGCCGATCTGTTCGATCGCTATGATCTGGCCGGGGGCGCGG
The DNA here is from genome assembly GCA_028819955.1 of Rhodospirillaceae bacterium. The sequence continues at coordinate 1,465 of JAPPKP010000388.1, forward strand.
AGGAGTTCTTCAACTCCCTGGACTTGGTGGTGCGGATCGACGCCCTGGCGCTGGTCCGCTACGTGCGCGCGCTCGGCAAGGCCACCACCGGCGGCGCCGTGGGCTTCTGGCTGGAGCGCGAGCAGAAGCGGCTGGGCGTCCCGGATGCTGCGCTCGAAGAGCTTCGGACGCTCATGCCGGCTCAGCCCCGATACGCTCTCGGCGCCAAATCGGGCGGGGGCAGGACAGCCAAGGACTGGAACGTCATTCTTCCGGTCGACGTCCTCGAACGCCGTTTCGAGGGCCTGTAGATGGCGGCGCCGTCCGCCCAGACCCTGCAGCGTCTCGCCGACGAGACCGGTCACCAGCCCGGCACGCTCGAGAAGGTGCTGCGGCTCCTGGACCTGTTGCAGGAGATCGCGCGGGATCGGGTTCTGGCGGATCGTCTCGTCCTCAAGGTGGGACGGCGCTCAACCTGTTCTACCTCGGTCTCGACCGGCTCTCGGTCGATATCGACCTGAACTATGTCGGTGCGCTCGACCGGGCCGCAATGGAAGCCGAACGCCCCGACGTCGACGCCGCGCTCGACCGTCTCCTCGCCTCCCAGGGATACGGTATTCGCCGCAGGCCCGGCGAGCATGCCGGAGGCAAGTGGCTGGCCCGCTACACCTCGGCGCTCGGCGGCAACGCCACGCTGGAAGTCGACGTCAACTACATGGCACGCCAGCCACTGTTCGGCATGGCGCGCATGGAGTCTCTCCGACCGCGAACGCGCCCAGCTTCCGTTCGCTCATCTGCGAGCCCGACAGGTACGCTTCAACGGCCTGTCGGACAAGATCGCCGAGCGGCGCCATGAAAACGCACTCCGGTTCGGATTCAGCCGGTCCCGACGGTCGCTGAAGCACGTGCGAGAGAGCCATGAGCCGCCGATCGCGCCGGCACGAGCCGCATTCGGACGGACCGACGACGCCGGCGTCGTGTCCTCCCGGCTTCCCTCGATGCGTTCATGCGCCGCGCACCGTCAGGCGGCGCCGGCGAGTCGTCGTCGCAGCCTCGCCTCGATCCATGCCTCGAGGTCGAAACGCGCGTACAACACCTTGGACCCGAACTTGTGAAATACCGGACCTCCGCCGGTGGCCCGATAGCGGGTGAGCGTTCGGTGCGAGAGCCCGATGACGGCCGCCGCCTCGCGCTCGGGGAGAAAGGTCGTCTCGTCGAGCTTCCGAATCCTCGCGTCGTCCTCGGTCCACGGCGCGAACGCGGCACCAAGCCCGTAGGGCGGCACCGTGACGTCGCTCGCGAGCAGCCACGCAATGCCGCGGCGTTGGAAGTCATCGGCGGCGCCGTGCATCCAGGATCTCACCCGCTCGACGCTGTCGAGCGTCGGCGACATCCCGCTCCCGAGCTCCCGCACGAACGAGGATCTCCCGATGGCCCTGGATCCGAGCACGGTCGGACTGGTCCCGGTGACAATGAGGAATGCCTCGACCTCCCGCCGGAACCTGGGACCGATGGGGGCGATCTCCATGAAGCGAAGCACCCGGTCGACCGCGTCGATACCCGACGAACCACCGCCTTTCAGGCCCCGGACGAATTTGGGGTCGCCAAGCGCGAGCTCGCCGAGCTTCCGGCCGCTCATCCCGGAATGCTTGAGATAGTCCGAGACGGCACGTTGAAACTCGGCTTCAAGCAAGTTCATCTGCTCGGGCTCCGGTCGCCATTCACGCAGCGTCGGATCCGTCCCCGCACACCGACGCGAGGCCGGAATGTATGGCACCGCCGGGGATTGTGCGCCCCCAATCTGGGGGAGAATCGGGAAGAAATTGCGCTGCGTTTCGGCGGATTGCGCGAAGATGGATGCCTTCGACGATGACCACCGCTGCCTACAGGAACATCTTGATGTCTGGCGTGCGTTTCGCCATATTCACCCTGTATACTCCGGATTCGCCTCTGCCGCTCGGTATGCGCCCGGGGTTCTTGCTTTAGAGCCTCGTCCCGCTCCAGCCGGCTGCCGTTAGCCGGTGGGTTACGGCTATTGGCGCCCTGTTGAGACTTCGGTGTTCGGAGCAGCTTTGCGCGGTGCCGATCACCGTTTGCGCGCTACCATTCTGCCCAGCGGCCGGATCCTCGACCATCCGGCATGGCAACTCCGTCTGGGCGCGGACATGGGCGAGAACCTCGCCCAGCGCCGTTTCGATCTCCCGCCCGAGTTCAGTGCGTTCCGCGATCATTGTCCCGGTGTTCCATTCTTGATCGTAGTCGCCAGCCGCAACAGCACCCGGGTATCCGTCTGGTCCTCGCGATTCGCGCTCGCGGATGCCCACGACTTTGACCGCACTGTTTGCCCGGCGGCACGCCGACGAACTGCGAGCGGCGCCCTGCCCAGAACACCAACGTGCCTGACGTCGCGAGGAAGTCCGTCCCGCTCGCGGCCGTCCCACTCGAAGTTGCGTATTCAACCTTCACTGGTTGCGGCGGCAGTTGCGGGAGCTGCCCTGATAGCTCGACGAAGAATGCGACGGCCTGACCCTCCCGGGCGGCGCCAACCGATACGCTCATCGTCAGAGCCGTGGTCGAGGTCTCAGATTCTGCTACGGCTGGGGTAGGTGCAATCAGGAACGTTGCTGCCAACAGCAACCCCGCGAGCCAAACAGGCCGTGGGATGAACGCGCCGTTCGCTCCGCCGGTGCAGCAGCGGCGCAACAGGCGGTGCAGCGCGGATTGACCGTGCTTCCGCCGCCGGCCGAGCCGGGAACGAGGCTGTCGGGGAAAGAAAAATTCCGGCGGTACAGAAGGCGACGACCGGCGGAATGGAGAGAGTGCCCCGAGAAGCAGTCCTAGGGTCCCACGCCGCCTTGCCCGAGATCGAGCTTACGCTCGGCACCGCCGCCTGGCGCGAGGGCACACGCCTGCTCGTGGCCGGCCCGTGGCTCGGCGAACGCCTCCCGACTCAGTACCCGACACTCATCGAAGCCATCGAACCCCTTCGTTGGCCAGCTCCGGTAGAACCCCGGGCTTTGTTCCCCCCTGCCAAGGAGCCGGCCGGCGGACCGGTCGATGCGATGCGACAACTCGGCAAGAGGCAGCACGGGCGCCGCATGCGCCACGCCGAGCAATTGCAGAAACGTCCGCGCACGGCGGAAGAACGGAACCGGATCGTGCGAATCGAGGTCCCGCTCGTCGCCCGCACGGTAGAACGCCGGCCGCCACCTGAAGGTCCTCGCTGCCGCTCCGACCGACTGGAAGCCGTGGAACCCGGAGCCGGCCGGCGCAAGCTCGAACACCATCTCCTCGTCCACGAACGCTCGCACCTCCTCGAATGGCACCAACGTCACGTCTTCGGCCACGTCGATCCGTCCTCCCGGTCCCCGACCGGGAACTCGGTGATGCGGAGCCTCGTCCCGGCCTGCGCGACCAGCGCGGGCGTGGCCGCGATGCCGAAACGCGCGGCGAGACGCCCGCCCTGATCGAAGAAGAAGGAACGGCCGTGCCGGCGCATCAGGTCGAGCGGCCGGCCGGCGAGCAGGACGATCTTCGCGCGGCGCTCGTGGCCAAGCGCCCACGCGATCTCCGCCCCGCGCCGCCCGTCAACGAACAGCAGGTCGCGGGCGAGAGTGGTGCGCTCCAGCGGGTTCACGCGAGTTCCCGCCGCGGCGATGAGCACGCCATCGGCCGACCGGATGTCCCGCGCGACCGTGATGGAGGGGTCGACCAGGCGGCTGCGTTCCTCCGTTGCCGGCGCGATACCCGGAACCGGCGGGGGCTCTTCCAGCGTCCGCCGCGCTCGCTCGCGGGCTTCCCCCTCCAGCCGCGCCAGCGCGCCCGCGCGTTCCATCTCCAGGAGCCGCGCCTCGATCTGTTCCAGCAGGTCCGGCTCAGGGTGTCGACGACACCACTACGCGATGAATGCCCTCCAGCCGCGGCACACCTCCAATCCGCGCGTTTTTCTCAAAATCGGACGAAAATACCCGATATACGTTTATTTCGAGTGAGATCAGTGCTACCTTTTGAGTTGCTAGGCACTCGCAGGATCTTTCATGGCCCGAAGCGATCTCATCGTCGACCTTGTCAAGGCCGGGGTCAGCGGGGATCAGGAATCAGCCCGTGTGACCGCTGAAGCGATCGCAGCGAACGAGCGCGCCAAGAAGCACACCGTTGTCG
>JAPPKP010000445.1 GCA_028819955.1 Rhodospirillaceae bacterium
GCCGGGCTCGCCGTCTGCGAACGCGCGCCACACGGCCTCGATGTCGGCTCTCGTGGTGGTCTCGTCGCAGGCGATGCCGAGGCGGTCGCCGTCGACTGGCCGCAAGTTGTAGCCCGCAGCCTCGGCCCGCTTCAGGATCGCCTCGGCAGCGCCCGGCGCACGGACCGTGATCGTGTCGAACCAGTCCTCGTTCTCGACCGCGAAGCCGAGGCGCTGGAGCCCTGCCGCGAGGATGTCCGTGAGGCGGTGGACGCGCCGCGCGATCCGCGTGAGCCCCTCCGGCCCGTGGTAGACCGCGTACATGCCGGCGATGACGCCGAGCAGGACCTGCGCCGTGCAGATGTTGCTGGTCGCCTTCTCGCGCCGGATGTGTTGCTCGCGGGTCTGGAGCGCGAGCCGGAGCGCCTGTCGCCCGCGGCTGTCCACCGAGACGCCGACGATTCGGCCCGGCATGGCGCGCCGGTACTTCTCGTGGGTGGCGAAGTAGGCGGCATGCGGCCCGCCGTAGCCGAGGGGGACGCCGAAGCGCTGCGTGTTGCCGACCGCGATGTCGGCGCCGAACTCGCCGGGCGGCGTCAGCAGGACGAGGCTGAGTAGGTCGGCCGCGACCGTGACCACCGCGCCTTGCGCGTGCGCCTGCTCGACGATGTCGCCATAGTCCGGCACCGCGCCGCCGGCCTCCGGGTATTGCAGCAGGACGCCGAAGAACGGCCCTTCGGGCAGCCCGGCCCGGTGATCGCCGACCTCGACCTCGATGCCGATGGCCTCGGCGCGGGTCTGCACCACCGCGATGGTCTGCGGCAGGCAGGCGTCGGAGACGAAGAAGCGGTCGCTGCCGTTTCTGGCGATGCCGTGGCTCATGTGCATGGCCTCGGCCGCCGCCGTGCCCTCGTCCAGCAGGGAGGCATTGGCGCAGGTCAGCCCGGTGAGGTCCATCACCATGGTCTGGAAGTTGAGCAGCGCCTCCAGCCGGCCCTGGGATATCTCCGGCTGGTAGGGCGTGTACGCGGTGTACCAGCCCGGATTCTCCAGAATGTTGCGCTGGATGACCGGCGGCGTGACGGTGTCGTGGTAACCGAGGCCGATCATGGTACGCGCGACGCGGTTGCGCCCGGCAAGCGCGGCCAGCTCCGCCAGCACGTCGCGCTCCGTGCGGCTTTCCGGGAAGTCCGCCGGAATCTCGGCGCGGATCGAGGCCGGTACCGCCGCATCCATGAGGGCATCGAGGGACTCGTAGCCCACGGCTTCGAGCATGGTCGCCACGTCCTCGTCGCGGGGGCCGATATGCCGGCCGACGAAGGCGTCCGCCTGCTCCAGAGCCCTCAGTGATCCGTCGTGTGCCGTCATCGCGGTCGTTCCTTCCCTGTCGGCGGGCGTCGGCTTATGGGCGCCGCGTCCCGCACACACTCGATTGTCGCGTCTAGTCGTCGCCGAGGCCGGCGACGTAGTCGGCGTAAGCCGCCTCGTCCATCAGTCCGTCCAGCTCGCCGGGCGCGCTGAGCCGGAGCTTGAGGAACCAGCCCTCGCCGGTCGGGTCGCCGTTGACCAGCGCTGGGTCGTCCTCCAGCGCCTGGTTGACCTCGACCACCTCGCCCGAGACCGGCGCGTAGACCTCGCTCGCGGCCTTGACCGATTCGACCACCGCCGCCTCCTCGTTCTGGGCGACGGTCCGGCCCACCTCCGGCAGCTCGACGTAGACCACGTCGCCAAGCTGATCCTGCGCGTAGTCCGAGATACCGACGGTGCCGATGTCGGCCTCGACCCGCACCCATTCGTGATCCTTGCTGTACTTGAGCCCGCTCATGGCATCCTCCGGCTCAGCCTCGGTGATAGTTGTGGGGGACGAACGGCAGCTTGACGATGGTCGCCGGCCGGGGCTTGCCCCGCACCAGCAACGACACCGGTCTGCCGACCTCGGCGGCGTCGGCCGCGACGTAGCCCATGGCGACCGGCCCTCCGGTCGTCGGTCCGAAGCCGCCGCTTGTGACAGTGCCGATTTCGTCGCCGTCCGCGTTCAGAACCGCCGTGCCCTCGCGCGCCGGGGCCCGGCCGTCGGGCAGGATGCCGACGCGCCGGCGCCGGGGCCCCTCCGCCAGCTCATGCTGAATGCGTGGGGCGCCGGGGAAGCCGCCCTCCTGCCTGCGGCGCTTGCCGATGGACCACGCAAGCCCGGCCTGGACCGGCGAGGTGGTCTCGTCGATGTCGTGGCCGTAGAGACAGAGCCCCGCCTCCAGGCGCAGCGAATCGCGGGCGCCGAGCCCCACCGGCTCGACCTCGGGCTCGGCTGTGAGCCGCCGCCATAACGCCGCGGTCTCGTTTGCGGGCAGCGATATCTCAAAGCCGTCCTCGCCGGTGTAGCCCGAGCGCGAGATCAGCGCGTCCACGCCGCCCACGGTGAACCGGCCGGCGGTCATGAAGCCGAGCCCGGTGCATCCGGGCGCATGGCGCTCGAGCACCGCCGCCGCCTTCGGCCCTTGCAGGGCGACGAGGCCGCGGTCGGCGAGCACCGTCAAGTCAACGCCGGCATCGAGCCGGCGTTCGAGATGGGCGATGTCCGCGTCCTTACAGGAGGCGTTTACGACCAGGAGGAGGCCGTCGTCGCTGCGGGTGACGATCAGATCGTCGAGGATGCCGCCGTCCTCGTTGGTGAGCTGGGTGTAGCGCATGGCCCAGGGCGCGAGTCCCGCGATGTCGCCCGGCACGAGCCGTTCCAGCGCCTGAGCGGCGCCCTCGCCGGTAAGCCGCACCTGGCCCATGTGCGAGACGTCAAAGAGACCGGCGGCGCTGCGCGTGTGCGTGTGCTCGGCCATGATGCCGGGGCCGTAGCGTACCGGCATGGCATAGCCCGCGAACCCTACCAGCGTGGCTCCGAGGGCGCGGTGCTCGACAAAGAGCGGAGTCCGGGCGAGGGCGTCGGTGCCGGCGTCGTCGCTCATGGCATCTCCCAGGCAAACAAAGGCGTCCGAAAACGATCCCGTGCGGGATCGTCCGGTGCCCCCTCTGTCTCGGAACCTGAGAGATTAACCGGGCGGCTGATGGCCTGCCGCCGGCTTACCCCGTCGGTGAGGCGACGCAGCGTGCGCCGCCTGCTTTCCAGAGTTGCATCCCCCCGCGGTCCCTGATGCCTGAGAGTTTCCGGGACGCTTGCTCCTTCGGCGCCGCGCGGCCGGGCCGCACGGACTCTCCCACGGGGCTCACCTGCAAAACCGGGTGCGGCAATACTACTGACTGAGCCGCGCCGGTCAACCGCGCCCGGCTCGCACGATGGGCCAATGCTTCGAGCGGGGCAGCCCCGCCCGATGCTCAGCCGATCACGCCGCCGTCGTCGCGGGTGATCGCCACCACGGACGAGCGCGGCGCGGCGTCGCCGCCCTCGGGGAAGTGGCTGTCGCCCTTCTCGCCGGGGTGCTGGATGCCGACGAACATGGTCTTCAGGTCGGCGCTCCAGGTGATACCGGTCACCTCGCATTCCCTGGGGCCCACGAGGAATCGGCGAATCTCGCCGGTGGCGGGGTCGCCCAGCAGCATCACGTTGTTGCCCTGGCCGGCGAAATCGCCCTCGTTGGAGTAGTTGCCGTCGGTCTGGATCCAGAGGCGGCCCTGGCTGTCGAAGGCGAGACCGTCGGGCGAGTTGAACATGTTGTCGGCGTTGACGTTGCTGGAGCCGGCGTACGCGTCGGCGTGGACCGTCGGGTTGCCGGCGATGACGTAGAGGTCCCAGGCGAAGGTATCGGCCGCATGGTCGCCGCCGTCGGGTGCCCAGCGCACGATCTGGCCGTAATTGTTCTTCTCCCTGGGGTTGGGGCCGCCCACCGGCGTCAGGTCGCCGCCCGCATTGGTCTTGACGCCCCGGTTCTTGTTGTTGGTGAGGCAGCAGTAGACCTCGGCCTTGTTCGGGTTGGCAGCCACCCACTCGGGCCGGTCCATGGTGGTGGCGCCGACCGCCGACGCCCCCTGGCGGGTGTGGATGCAGACCTCGGCCTGCGATGCCATGCCCGTGGTCTCGGGCGTGAGCGCGAGCCATGCGCCGGTGCCGTCGTCGGCGAACCTCGCGACCGAGAGCGAGCCGCTCGCCAGCAGGTCGGCATTGTCGCCGCCTTCCGCGTAGACGCCGTCGCTCACGAAGCGATAGAGGAACTCGCCCCGCTCGTCGTCGCCCATGTAGACCACGACGCGGCCGTCGGCGGCGAGCGCCAGCTCCGCATTCTCGTGTTTGAAGCGGCCGAGCGCGGTGCGCTTCCTGGGCGTGGACGCGGGATCCAGCGGGTCGATCTCGGTCACGTAGCCGGCGCGGTTGGGCTCGTTGGGATGCTTCGAGACGTCGAAGCGCTCGTCCGCCATCGCCCATCGGTAGCCCCAGTCCTCCTGCTTGATGCCGTAGCGTTTCTGGGCCGGGTTAGGTGCGAAGTCGGGGTCGCTCGACGAGAAGTAGCCGTTGAAATTCTCCTCGCAGGCGAGATAGGTGCCCCAGGGCGTGCGCCCGTTGCCGCAGTTGTTCCAGGTGCCGAGCGCGGAGGTGCCGGCGGGGTCGGCGGCGGTCTTCATCAGGTCGTGGCCGCGCGCGGGCCCTGTGATCTCCATCGGCGTGTCCGGGGTGATGCGGCGGTTGTAGGGCGAATCCTGGACGATGCCCCAGGCACCGTCATGCTCGGCGATCTCGACCACGGAGACGCCGTGCGTGGTCTTGCTCTTGCGCACGTCGTCTTCGGTCTCGGGCTTTCCCGACTCCCGGTTGGCGAAGGCGATGGCGAGGTTGGTGTATTCGTTGTTCACGGTGAGCACGCTGCGGCCTTCGTGAGCGAAGAGCGCCATGCCGTCGCAGTTGTCGCCGAAGGATGCTTCCTGGCTCGCGCCGGTGCCCCGCGTCCCATGGTCGAAGACAGCACCGCTCGACCAGAGCGGATCGCCCCAGCGGGCCACCACCTGCCAGCTGTAGCCGTCCGGCACCGTGATCGTGTCGAGGCCGTTGGCGGCGACGGGCGTGAACTCGAGGCCTGCCGCTGCGGCACGAGCCGGATGCGCCACCATGCCGCCCGCGGCCATGACGAACGCGGTCGCGCCGAGTGCGGCGCCGCCCTTCAGAAAGCCGCGCCGCGACATCGCCCGCTCGGCGATAAGCTCGAAATCGGTGGGTGAGGTGTGCCGGTCGTTCTCGCCGCCGGCTTCGCTCACTGAGACCGCATCGTGTGCGGCCACAACATCTGTGCCCATGTCTATCTCCCGTTGTTGATCGAAGCTCTGCACTCGGTCCTGCACTACTCTATCAGCGGTGCAGGCGTAGCCTAGAATAGCGACCGTCGGTTACGGCCGCTCGTCACTGGTGTGACGGACTTGCGACGCCTCGGCAAGCAGTCCGGCGGCCTTGCCCGCCGCCGCTACATTCGGGGGAAGGGCGGGCGCGGCACCGTCAGGCGCCGGCCTGCGCCCTCTTCTCGTCGAGGGCGCGGAGGACGACCTCGGGCGTCACCGGAATCTGGGTGATGCGGACGTCGAGCGCGTTGTTGATGGCGTTCACGATGGCCGGGATCGGGCCGTTGGTCACCATCTCGCCCACGCCCTTGCCGCCGTAGGGGCCGCTCTCCG
>JAPPKP010000400.1 GCA_028819955.1 Rhodospirillaceae bacterium
TGCGCGGCGTGAAGCCGCCAGGAATGTGGATCGCGGACCGGGGATGATCTCGCTCACCGACGAACTCGCGGAGCTCGATCGCCTGGAGGCGCAAGAGAGCCAACGCCGCTGCCTGCGCTGCGGCCGTCTCTTCGACAGCGCGGGGCCGGGCAACCGGCTCTGTGGTTCGTGCCGGTAACACCGCCGCCCTGAGATGGCAGACGAGGGTGCGCCCTTCCGCCATCCGATAGACTGGCGCAACCCCGAATTCTACGACGGCAAGGCGCTGGAGCGGGAGACCCGCCGGGTCTTCGACATCTGCCATGGCTGCCGGCGCTGCTTCAGCCTGTGCGATTCCTTCCCGCGGCTTTTCGACCTGATCGACGAGTCAGAGACGGGCGAGCTGGATTCCGTCGATTCGTCGGGCTTCAAGTCGGTCGTGGACGCCTGCACGCTCTGCGACATGTGCTTCATGACCATGTGCCCCTACACGCCGCCGCACGAGTGGGACGTCGACTTTCCCCATCTCATGCTGCGCCACCGCGCCGCCGACCGCCGCGCGGGCCGGCGCCATACCACGGCGTCCAAACGGCTTGCGGAGACCGATCGCAACGGCCGCCTCGCCCGTACTCTTGCACCGGTGATGAACTGGGGCTCGGCACGGGATAACCGCCTCACCAGGCCGTTGATGGAGGCCGTCGCCGGCGTCCACAGGGAGGCGCCGCTGCCGCGCTACCATCGCCGCACCATGCTCGACCGGGCGGCCAAGGGAGGGCCGGCGGTCAACCGGCAGGCGCCGGCCAACGGGCGCAAGGCGGTGATCTACGCGACCTGCTTCGCCAACTACAACCAGCCCGAGGTCGGCGCGGCCGCCCGCAAGGTGCTGGCGCACAACGGCGTCGAGACCGCCGTCGTCTATCCCCGCTGCTGCGGCATGCCGCAGCTGGAAGAAGGCGACATCGAGCGCGTCGCCGACGGCGCTCGGCATGTGGCGGCGGCGCTCGGCGAGTGGATCGACAAGGGCTACGACATCATCGCCCTGGTCGCGAGCTGCGCGCTCATGCTCAAGCTGGAATGGCCGCTGATCCTGCCGGGAGACCCTGCGGTCGAGCGGCTGGCCGAGCACAGCCATGACATTTGCGAATACGTCGTCGGCATCTCGCGATCGGAGGGGCTGGCGCCGGGCCTCGCCCCCATCGACGGCGGCATCACGCTCCACCTGCCCTGCCATGAGCGGGCCCAGAATGTCGGGCGCAAGTCGGCGGACATGCTGGCCCTGGTGCCGGACACCGAGGTCTCCATCATCGAGCGCTGCTCCGGCCACGGCGGCTCCATCGGCGTCACCAAGGGCTTCCATGAGACCGCGTTGAAGGTCGGCCGGACCACCGCACGGCGCGCGCGCGAGGCGGCGAACCCCTACCTCGCCTCGGAATGCCCGCTCGCCGGCGCCCACATCGTGAACGGGATGGCCCGCCAGGCGGCCAAGGACGGCGATTCCAGCACCGGCGCGCCCACCGCCGGCCGCGCCCACCACCCGATCGAGCTGCTGGCCCGCGCCTACGGCCTCGCCTGAGACGATGAGCCAGCCGCGCCGCGCGCTCACCCGCGACGACATCATGGACATGGCGGACTACGCCAAGGTCCGCAATGAACGCCGCGCCGCGATCACGGCGCTGAAGCGCAGCCGCAGGCTCGCCGTCGGCCCCTTCGCCACGTTCCATTTCGAATGCTTCGAGACCATGTGGATGCAGGTCCACGAGATGCTCCACATCGAACGCGGCGGGGAGGAGCAGATCGCGGGCGAGCTCGAGGCCTACAATCCTCTCATCCCGCGCGGCGACGCCTTGATCGCGACGCTGATGCTGGAGATCGACGACCCGGCGCGCCGGGAGCGCGAGCTCTACCGCCTGGCCGGCATCGAGGACACCATCAAGCTGGAGGTCGGCGGGGCCGTCGTCGCCGCCCAGCCGATCGAGGACGAGGTTGCGCGGACGACCGAGGACGGCAAGACCTCCTCAATCCATTTCCTCCGCTTCCCCTTTTCGCCGGTGGAGGCCGCCGGGTTCCGCGCGCCGGGGACGCGCGTTCTTCTCGGCGTCGAGCACCCGGCCTACGGCCACCTCGCCGTCATGCCGGAGGAGACCCGCGCCGCAATCGCCGAAGACCTGGACGAAGGCGGCGCCTGAGCTGAATTTCTCGCCACGGTCACGGTGCAAGACGCGCACGATGCGCATTGGCGGCGTTCGGGCTCGATAACCAGCTCCGTCGGAATCTCCGGACCATGGTGCGATGCACAGGGCGGAGCAGGTGCTTGAGGTTCGTGCCGAGACGGCGTGAGAACGTGACCGCGGCGGAGCCTATGTGCACCGGCCCGACATCGCGTGAAGCCTGGGAACGGGGTCCGGGGCGAGGTTTCCCCGCGAACGAAAGCCTTTGCGTGCACCGCGACCCTTCAGGCGGGAGTAACATGGAATCCCACTTAGTCCCGGAGAATCCCGATGAATCCCGGTGAGTCCCGGCAAATCCCAGCGAATCCCGTCTGACAAATGCCGTACGTGTCCCACGGGATGTCGCAGCGTTGGCACGCGGCGCACGGGCAGAGCGAAGGCTGCGATCCCGGCGAAAACTCCGGATCAGGGCACGGGCGGCCTGACGCCCCAGAGGGCGCTCTCGAGCACCCATCCCTTCTTGCCGGCGAGCCCGATCCGGCACCAGCCCTCCTCGCAGTCGTGCAGATCGGCGACGACCCCGGCTTCAGCCCGGAGCACCGCCGGCGAGCCGGTCAACGGGCGCTCGCGGATGGTCTGCACGCCGCCCATGATGACGACCGTGCGGCGGGTCGACAGCAGCGACTTGTGCATCCAGCCCTTCGTCCCCTCATGGTCGAGCACCCAGCGCCATTGATCGAACTGCGCGATCACCAGCAGCGGCAGGCCGGGGCGGGTATAGACCCAGTCGATGGGATAGCGCCGGCCGGGGCCGACCCGGAGGTTGGCGCGCTCCGCCTTGAGCGAGACGAAGCGCGTGTCCTCTTGGGCCTGGACCTGCGGCCCCAAGGCCGCCGCGACGGCGGTGAAGAGAGCCGCGAGCACTGCGGCGAGGGCGAGCGCGCGGCCGGCCGCGAAGAGGCGGACGGGCGTGCGCAGGGCACGGCACGGCTGGCATTGGCTGCGAACTTGGTCTGGGTGGGTGGTCATGGCGGGCACCGGAGCCCGCGCGGCGGTTTGAGTCGCCATGGGGCGTTTGCTAAACAGGCTGCCGATTGCGGTCGGATCGAGCCCGCCGAGCCGCGCGCGGAGAATCGATGAGGCCAGGCAGAAAGCTCAAGGTGATCGTGACGCGACGTCTCCCCCGGGAGATCGAGGCGCGCATGATGGAGCTTTTCGACACCCGACTCAACGAGGACGATCGCCCGCTCGACCGCGAGGCCATGGTGCACGCCATGGCTGAGGCCGACGTGCTCGTGCCGACGGTGACGGACACCATCGACGGCGACCTCATCGGCCATGCCGGCCCGGACCTCAAGCTGATCGCGAGCTTCGGTACCGGCGTCGATCACATCGACCTCGCCGCGGCCAAAAAGCGCGGCGTCCTGGTGACCAACACGCCGGGCGTGCTGACCGAGGACACGGCGGATATGACCATGGCGCTGATCCTCGCGGTGCCGCGCCGGCTTTCCGAGGGCGATCGGCTGCTGCGGGGCGGCGACTGGCAGGGCTGGGCACCGACCACCATGCTCGGCCACCGGATCTGGGGTAAGCGGCTCGGCATCATCGGCATGGGAAGGATCGGCCAGGCGGTTGCCCGCCGGGCACGTGGCTTCGGCCTCAGCATCCATTACCACAACCGGAATCGCCTCGACGACGAGACCGAGGCCGAGCTCGAGGCGACGTGGTGGCAAAGCCTGGACCAGATGCTGGCACATATGGATTTCGTCTCGATTCACTGCCCGAGCACGCCGGCGACCTATCACCTGCTCTCGGCCCGGAGGCTCGGCCTGTTGCGACCGCAAGCCTATGTCATCAACACATCGCGTGGCCATGCCATCGATGAGGCGGCCCTGGTCCGCCTGCTCGAGGCCGGCAAGATCGCCGGCGCCGGGCTCGACGTCTACGAGAACGAGCCGCTGGTCACGCCCAAGCTGCTCACCCTCGACAATGTGGTGGCGCTGCCGCATATCGGCTCGGCCACGATCGAGGGACGCCGCGACATGGGCGAGAAGGTGCTGATCAACATTCAGACGTTTGCCGACGGGCACAACCCGCCCGATCGGGTCATCGATCCGGCGGACTGACAGGGGTCTCCGGCGGAAAGGACACAGTGATGTTGTTCGATGGACGCGTGGCGATCGTCACGGGCGGCGGCTCGGGCATCGGGCAGGCGACGGTGCGGGCACTGGCCGCCGAGGGCGCGGCAGTGCTGGTCTCCGATATCGACGAGGCGGGCGGCGAGGCGGTGGCCGCGGAGGTCCGCGACGCCGGCGGCGCGGCAGCCTTCATGGCCGTGGACGTGGCCGAGGCAAACCAGGTCGAGGCCCTCGTCGACCGCGCGCTCAGCGAATTCGGCCGGCTCGATCTCGCCTACAACAACGCCGGCATCGAAGGCCCGCAGGCCCTGCTGGCGGAGCAGGACATGGCCGCGGTCCAGCACGTCTTCGCGGTGATGATCGAGGGCGTCTACCTCTGCATGCAGGCGGAGATTCCGGCGATGCTGGAATCGGGCGGCGGCTCCATCGTCAATGCCGGCTCCATGTGGGGGCTCGCGGCCTACCCGCTCTGGTCGCCCTACATGACCGCGAAGCACGCGGTCTCCGGCATGACCAGGGCGGCGGCGCTCGACTATGCGAAGGACGGCATTCGGGTGAACGCGGTGGCGCCGGGGCCGATTCTGACTCCGCTCCTGCTGCGGGGCTGGGACAACGACCCCGCCAATGCCTCGGGCCGCGTGCCGATGGGCCGGATCGGCCGGCCCGAGGAGGTGGCGGACGCGGTGGTCTGGCTGCTCTCGGACAAGGCGAGCTTCGTCACCGGCCACGTGCTGCCGGTGGACGGCGGCATGCTGGCCGAGAAAGGTTAGCTATTATCGCTCACGGCAGCCGGCCTGCGGCCGGCGCCTCCGCGAGGGCGCCGCTGACGCGGCGGGCCGCGGTCGCGGCCTGTCGCGAGCCCGCCGACGACGGTCTCGCTCCAAGCACATGGGGCGCCGGTCGTCTCAGTCCCGCCAGAAGCGGGGGACGAACAACACCAGCACCGTAAAAAGCTCGAGCCGGCCGAGCAGCATGGCGGCGGACAGGAGCCACTTCGCCGGCTCCGGCAGGGGCTGGAAGGAGCCGGCAGGGCCGATGGTCTCGCCGAGGCCGGGGCCGACGTTGGCGATCGCCGTGGCGGCGCCGCTGACGCTGGTCACATAGTCGAGTCCCATCAGTGCCAGCCCCATCGCAATCAGCCCGAAGCTCACCACGAACAGGAAGAAGAACCCCATCACCGCCGGCGACACGCTTTCCGGAATCGGCCGCCTGTTGAACTTGCTGATGAAGACGCCGTGGGGCTGGATGAGCTGGCG
>JAPPKP010000008.1 GCA_028819955.1 Rhodospirillaceae bacterium
TTGGCGAGCAGCATGCGGTTCATCTCTTCGTCGAGCACGCCGCGCTTGTAGAGCTTGATGCCGGGATAGATCGTGCCTTCCTGGAAGACGTCGACGGTGTCGGTGGAGTAGGGGTCCTTGCCCCCGATGTCGAGCAGATGTCCCTTGATGGTGGTGTAGCCGATCAGCTCAGCATCATTGAGGAACACCGGCATCACCAGGGCCAGGTCCTGCTGGTGGGAGCCCATGCCGAAGGGATCGTTGTAGATGATGATGTCGCCGGGCTCGAGGTTCTCCTCGCCGCCCACCGATGCGACCGCGCTGTCCACGCAGAAGTTCATCGTGCCCATGAAGATCGGCATGCTCGGCGCCTGGGCCAGCATGCGGATCTGGCGATCGTAGATCGCGACGGCGAAGTCCAGCACCTCGACGATGCACGGCGAGAACGCGGTGCGCACGATCGCCCGCTTCATCTGGTTGGCGGCGATATTGAGCGAGTTGCGCACGACCTCGGTGGTGACCGGATCGGCGTCGACCGCGCCCGATCCTCCGGCGACGCGGTAGGTGACCAGCTCGCGGGTCATCGGCACAGTCCCTTCGGTTGGGGAGGAGCCTACTCGGCGGCCACGCTCGCCTCGAACACGTGGGGGTAGTAGGCGCGGGCGTGATCCTCGCTGATGAGGCCCTCGCGCAGGTCGTCGAGCACCGCCTCGGGGTTGCGCAGGGCGGCCGGTCCGTAGCCGCCCCCGCCGGCGGTGCGCATTTCGAGCGTCTCACCCGCTGCCAGTTTCAGCCGGGTCGCCTTGGTGATCTCCTCGCGCTCGCCGTCGGCGCGGCGCACGTAGGCGACGTTGGCCCGGCATCCCTCGCCGCCGCCTGCCAGCCCCCAGGCCTTAGACTTGTTGCGCTCGATGACCACCGTGACGAAAGATTCGGCCAGCATGGTGTAGTCCATGTCGAGACCCAGTCCGCCCCGGTGCTGCCCGGGCCCGCAGGTGTCGGGCGCCAACTCGAACTTGGTGATCAGCCAGGGGTCGCGGGATTCGTAGACCTCACACGGAATGTTGCGGGTCGCCGCTTCCATCGGGTGCATCAGGCAGCTCTGGCCGTCGCTCCTGGACCAGGCGCCCTGGCCGCCCATATGCGGCATGCCCTCGGCCCACGGCTCGCCGGTCTCCTCGTCGACCCCCCACCACACGGTGGCCTGGATGTCGCAGTCGCTGGCCGCAGGCACCGCCTCCGGCATGACCTCGGACATGGCGCGCAGGATCACCTCCATCGCCTGCATTGCGGGAATGAAGTAGAGGAAGCTCGGCGCCGGCCACACCGGGTCGAACATGGTGCCGGGGCGGGTGACGATCTCGACCGGGCGGAAGTAGCCCTCGTTGACGTTGTCCCCGCCACCGGCGATCCACATGATCGCCATGCGGGTTGCCGATACGGTGGACGCGATCGGGCAGTTCACCGGCCCGTTCTGCATCGGCGGCGAGTTGGAGTAGTCGACGCGGACGGTCGAGCCCTCGACTTCGAGAGCGACCTCGAAGGGGATGGAGTCGGTGTCGACCCCGTTGTTGTCCATCATCCCGTGGGCGATGTAGCGGCCGTCCGGAATCTTCTCGAAATAGCTGCGGATGACGGCCTCGCCGTGGTCGTACATGCGCTCGACGCAGGTCTCGACTTCATCGAGCCCGAAACGGTCGACCACATCGCACAAGGCAGCAGCGCCTGCGCGCACAGCAACCACCAGCGCTTCCACGTCGCCCACCACGTACTTGGGCACCCGTGAGTTGGCCACCAGCATGCGGTGGACCTCGTCGGAAAGCTCGCCCCGCTTGTATAGCTTCAGGCCGGGGAAGATCGTTCCTTCCTGGAAGACGTCGACGGTGTCGGTGGAATAGGGCTCCTTGCCGCCGATATCCTGGAGATGGGCCTTGATACCGGTGTATCCGATCAGCTCCCGGTCGCGATAGAACACCGGCATGATCAGCGCCGCGTCCTGCTGGTGCGAGCCGGTGCCGAAGGGATCGTTGTAGAGGATGATGTCGCCCGGCTCCAAAGCATCCTCGCCGCCTACCGCTTCGACTGCGGCTTCGACGCAGAAGTTCATGGTGCCCATGAAGAGCGGCAGCGTCGGCGCCTGGGCCAGCAGGCGCACCTCGCGATCGTAGATCGCCGCAGCGAAGTCCAGGACCTCGTAGATGGTCGGCGAGAAGGAGGTGCGCACCAGCGCACGCTTCATGTAGTTGGCCGCAACCTGCAGGGAGTGCCGCACCACCTCCGTGGTCACGGGATCGGCATCCTCGCCGAGATTCTTGCTCGGTGCGGCGCGATACGTGCGCGGCTCGCTCTCGCGGACAGCCTGGGTCATCTCGCCTCCCTCCGCGTGCTGGTCCGACCGATGCGACAAGCTAGCCCGGAATTCTTGCCGATGTCACGGCCTGCATCGCGCTCACGCCTTCGATCCTGGCGACGCGAGATGCGACCGCGGGACGAATTCTGGGCTAACCGGCCTGGGGCTCCCGCCGATGCACCACCCGGTCTTCGGCGAGCCGGACGATGGCGGCTTCGTCATAGCCGAGCTCTTCGAGGATCGTCGCGTTGTCGGCACCGAGCCAGGGCGCGACAGACCGTATCTCGGCCGGGGTTTGGGTGAAACGGGCCGCCGGCCTTGGCTGGCGCACCGGGCCGAGATCGGGGTCCTCGCGGACCTCGATGATACCGTTCTCGACGACTTGGGGGTCCGCGATCACCTCGCTGCGCCTGAGCACCGGCGCGGCGGGGACGGTCTCTCGGTCGAAACGCGCGAGAATATCCGCCGTTGGCCACTTGGCGATCTCCCGGTTCATGATCGTCCGGCGCTCGGTCCGGTTGTGGCCGCGCGCGGCGGCGGTCTTGAAGCGCGGGTCCAGGGTCAGCTCCTCGCGGCCGAAGGCGCGGCACATCCCCGCCCATTCCGCGTCCGTGACGGCGGCCGCGGTGATATAGCCGTCGGCGGTCCGGAAGATCAGGTCGGGCCCCGCCTGCTCCTGCGCCGGATCCTGCTTGTTGTCGAGGAAGGTCAGCGGCGAACTCGCCTCCGGCCACAGGTAGGCGACCATGGTGTCGAGCATGGCGAGGCGGACGTGCTGGCCCTTGCCGGTGCGTTCGCGCGCGAAGAGCGCCGCCGTGATCGCCTGCGCCGCGGTGAGCGATGTCGTCTTGTCGGGGACGATGGTGCGCACCATGTGCGGGCGGCCCGTCTCGTTGTCGGTCTGGATGTCGCAGAGCCCGCAAAGCGCCTGGATGACCGAATCATAGACCCGCTGGTGCGCGTAAGGCCCCGACTCGCCGAAGCCGCTGATCGAGACGAAGACGATGTCGGGCTTGAGCGCGCGAACGACGTCCTCGCCGAGCCCCATGCGCTCGATTGCGCCGGGGCGAAAGTTCTGCACCAGCACGTCGGCCGTCGCGGCGAGCTTGCGGACGATGGCGAGCCCGTCTGCGGTCTTGAGGTCGATGCAGAGCGAACGCTTGGAGCGGTTGCAGGACAGGAACGTGGCGGACATGCCGCGGTGGACGACACCGTACTGCCGCATGATGTCGCCGGCCGGCGCTTCGATCTTGATCACGTCGGCGCCCTGGTCGGCCAGCATCATGGTCGCCACCGGGCCCGAGACCATGGTCGTCAGGTCGAGAACGCGGATGCCGTCGAGCGGGCCGGGCATGGCTCAAATCTCCGGCACGCTGCGCCCGCCATAGTTGCACGGATACGTCTCCGCGTAGGCGGGGCGCGCCCGCATGCGGATGCGGTAATCGCGCAGCCAGTCGGGCAGGGCGAGCTCGTAATGCTCGGCGGCATCCAGGCAGGACATGAAGAGAATGTCGGCGATGCTGAACGTCGCCCCCATCAGGAACGGGCCGGCGCCGGTGATCCTTTCCTTCATGCAATCGAGCTGGTGGTCGAAATACTCGATCGCCGCACGGACGGCGATCGGCGACGCGCCGTATATCTCGACCAGGTCGCCATGGCGCCGGATGCTGTAGAGCGCGTTGGCGTCGAGCTCGCTCATCGCGAAGAAGCACCATTCGAGCAGCCGCGCCCGCCCGAGCGCGTCGTCGGGCACATAGACATGATCCGGCACCGGAAACGTCTCGGTCATGTAGGTCATGATCGCCGCGCTCTCGGTCAGGCAGACGTCGCCGTGGACCATCGCCGGAATCTTGTGCCGTGGGTTGATGGCCAGGAATTCGGTGGTCTTGGTCTCGCCGGTGCGCGGGCCGATGGGGCGGTGCTCGTAGTCGAGGCCAAGCTCCTCGGCGAGCCAGAGCGTCCGATGAGTCCGCATCGTGCCGGCGCCCCAGAGGACCAGTTTTGGCGTCGTCATGTGGTCGCTCCCAAGGTGTCCCAAGCCAAGACAGTATCCGATCGATCCGGATCATACCCGCGGCGGCGACGTCGCCTCTGCACTCGTGCAAGCTGAACGATCGAGGCGCCGCAACGCCGCTTCTCTCGACAATAGCCACGAAACCTGGGCTGATGCGAACCTCCCACACTGCCCGGCTCTTCTTGCTCAATCCTTTGCCGCTATGGCAAACTTTCCACCGCCTTTGCATGCGCGAGGCCGATTGGAATACAGGGAGGGAATGAAGTCATGAGATCAGTAATCGTAGGGATCGCGGTTGCAATGGCGTTCGTTGTGACCGCTAGTTCTGCTTTGGCAGAACGTGTGCTTCGTATCGAAGAAGTGCCGATCGGTGAACTCGACCCCCACAAGGCGATCGATTACATCGACTCGATCATCAACTTCAATGTTTACGACACTCTTGTCTGGCCTAATCCCGACGGCACCTTCAGCGGATTGCTTGCCGAGTCTTGGGAAGTCAGCGACGACGGCCTGAACTACACGTTCACGATGCGGGACGTGAAGTTCCATGACGGGTCCGTGGTCGATGCCCACGATGTCGTCTATTCGCTCGCCCGCACCCAGGCGATCGGCCAAGCCTATGCCAACCTGTTCGTCGGCCTCACGTCCACCGCCGTGGACGATCGCACGGCTCAGATCACGCTGCCCGCGACCAACGCCGCGTTTCTGTCAACGCTGGCCAGGCTCTCCATCGTGAACAGCGATCTCGCCAGGGCCAACCAGCAGGAGGGCGATTTCGGCGAGAACGGCGACTACAGCTCTGCCTTCCTCTCGGGCAACGATGCGGGCTCCGGGGCCTACACGGTCGAGTCCCACAACATGCAGGAACTCACGATCCTGAAGGCCTTCCCCGGCTATTTCGAGGCCTTCGATCCGTTGGCGCCGGAGACGGTCCAGATTCGTTACGGCATCAGCGCCGCGACCATGCGCACGCTGATGGCCAACGGCGAGCTCGATCTGTCCAACCAGTGGCATCCCTACGAGACCTACGGCGGACTCTCCGAGCTGGAAAACGTGGCGCTCACCACGGAGAAGGGTGTCGGCTACGTCGTCCTGCCCATCCACACGCAGATGGCGCCGACCGACGACGTGCACTTCCGGCGCGCGATGGTGTACGCGCTCAACTAC
>JAPPKP010000355.1 GCA_028819955.1 Rhodospirillaceae bacterium
CGCGAATGGTGCGCCGATGCGGTCCTGCCGCTAACCGCCTTCGCCGTGTGCTCCGACACCCAAGTGGGCAGAAGGCGGCGCAGCCGCCACGACGTTGCGGAGCTGGAAGTCACCGACCTTGCCTTCCCGGCAACCACAGACGCGGCATCACTGGCGCAGGCGGTGGCCACATCCGATGCCAACTCAATGCGTGTTGTCTTCGCCACCTACCAATCGATCTCGGTAATCGGGGCTGCACAGGCAAGTCATGGCCTTTCCGAGTTCGACCTAATCGTCTGCGACGAAGCCCACCGCACCACGGGCGTGACCTTTGCGGGCGAGGACCAGTCAAACTTCGTGAAGGTGCACGACAACGAGTCGATCCGCGGCCGCAAGCGGCTCTACATGACGGCGACGCCACGCATCTATGGCGAGAACGCGAAGTCGAAGGCACATGACACCCGGGCGGTCCTTGCCTCAATGGACGATCCCGGCCTCTACGGCGACGTCCTGTTTCATCACGGCTTCGCGCGGGCGGTCGAAAGCGGCATCCTGACCGACTACCGCGTGATCGTTCTGGTCATGGACGAGGGGCAGGTCAGCGCCGCAGTGCAAAAGCGTCTCGCCGACCAGAGCTCCGAGCTTTTGCTTGACGACGCCACCAAGATCGTCGGCTGCTGGAAGGCGCTGTCCAAGACAGGCCTCGCGGGAACGGCGGTGGACGATCCCGGACCGATGCGCCGCGCCTTGGCATTCTGCCGAAGCATCGACAGCTCGAAGCTCGTTCGCAACGAGTTCGAGCAGGTGGTCGCCGAGTTTCAGGCAGAGATTGGCGACGAGGAGCGAAACGGCGTCCTCTGCGAAGTCCGGCACGTGGACGGCACCTACAACGCCCGCGACCGGGGCCAGCGGCTCGACTGGCTCAAGGAGGATGCGGGCGCCAACGCCTGCCGGATTCTGAGCAACGCGCGCTGTCTCACTGAGGGCGTTGACGTGCCAGCCCTTGATGCAATCCTGTTCCTGCATCCGCGCAACAGCCAGATCGATGTCGTGCAGGCGGTGGGCCGGGTGATGCGGCGAGCACCCAACAAGCGGATGGGCTACGTCATTCTGCCGGTCGGCGTGCCGCCGGGCGTTCCCGCCGACGTGGCACTCGGCGACAACGAGAAGTACCGCGTCGTCTGGCAGATCCTCAACGCGCTGCGCGCCCATGACGAACGGCTCGACGCGACCATCAACCAGGGTGGCCTTGGCCAGGATGTCAGCAACCGCATCGCGGTTGTGGAGGGCAGAAGCTCGGTCGCCAGCGCGGAGCTTCGGGCCGTCACGGCACAGGTCAGGGACATACGGCCTCGGTACCGAGCGGGACCGGGCATCGGTCGAGGGACCTCCGGCGGCTCCGAAGACAAACCGGAGCAACAGGAGCCTTTGCCGCTGATCATCGACGAGTTCTCCCGCGCCGTGATGGCCAAAATCGTCGAGAAGTGCGGCACACGGGAGTATTGGGAGGACTGGGCGAAGGACGTTGCCCAGATCGCGGAGCGCCACGTCACCCGGATCACCAGCCTTGTGCAGGCACCCGGCACGGACGCCTCGTCGTTCTTTCAGGACTTCCTGCTGGAGCTTCGCGACGACCTCAACGAGTCGATCACGGAACACGATGCCATCGAGATGCTGGCGCAGCACCTGATCACCCGCCCCGTGTTCGATGCGCTGTTCGAGGGCCATGCCTTCGTGGACAGGAACCCGGTCTCCGTCGCCATGACCGAGGTGCTGTCGGTGATTGACGAGGCGCAGGTCGAACGCGAGGCCAAGGCGCTCGAAGGCTTCTATGCCTCCGTCCGCCGACGGGCAGCAGGGATCACCGACCCGCTGGCGCGGCAGAACCTCATCGTTGAGCTGTACGACAAGTTCTTCCGCGGCGCGTTTCCGCGCACCACGCAGAAGCTCGGCATCGTCTATACGCCCGTCGAGATCGTGGACTTCATCATCCGCTCGGTGAACGAGGCGCTGCAGGAGGAGTTCGGCCAGACGCTCGGCTCCGAAGGCGTCCACCTCCTCGATCCCTTCGCCGGCACGGGCACCTTCATCACCCGGCTGCTGCAATCCGGCTTGATCGCGCCGGAAGACATGGAGCGGAAATACCGCGAGGAGATTCACGCCAACGAGATCGTGCTGCTGGCCTACTACATCGCCGCCATCAACATCGAGTCCGTCTTCCATTCCATCGCTGGTCGTGACGACTACCTGCCCTATAAGGGCATCTGCCTGACCGACACCTTCGCGCTGCATGAGGGCGACGATGAGCTGTCCTATTACATGAAGGACAACACGGACCGGCGGGAGCGTCAGAAGGGGACGGCTATTCGAGTGATAGTCGGAAATCCACCATACTCAGTGGGACAACGAAGTGAAAATGACAACGCGAGAAACGTCGCGTACTTCGGGTTAGATCGTAGGATCAAAGAAACGTATGCCTACCGTTCCAAGGCGAGTCTCGTATCCAATCTCTACAACAGCTACATCCGCGCAATCCGATGGGGTAGCGACCGGCTCGGCAAGGCTGGAGTCATGGCCTATGTGTCTGGCAGCGCATGGGTTGAGCGTTCCTTCGCAGACGGAATGCGCAAGTGCTTGGCGGAGGAATTCACCAGCATTCATGTGTTCCAACTTCGAGGTGACATCCGCAAGAACATGCTATCCGGTGGACGCTCGGGTGAGGGGGAGAATGTCTTCAGACAGGGCAGTATGACTGGCATCGCGATCACCGTATTCGTCAAGAACTCTAGCGCTGCTGAACAAGGCCGCATTCTGTTCCATAACATTGGCGATGATCTGACTCGAACAGAGAAACTCAACACCATCAAAGG
This sequence comes from Rhodospirillaceae bacterium, assembly GCA_028819955.1. The sequence continues at coordinate 2,850 of JAPPKP010000355.1, forward strand.
CCTCGGCAGCATTGGTGAAATAGAGAGAGCCAGAAAATGGATACACATCAAACCAGACAGGTATGGCGATTGGTTGGATCAGCGTGACGATGCCTTTGGCACCTATCTGAAGATCGGTTCCAAGGAGGCGCGATCTGTCGACAAGCTCTTCGAAGTATGCTCCAACGGCGTCAAGACGCAACGCGATGCTTGGGTTATCAATCCCTCCTTGTCCATCCTGTCGTCATCCGTTAAGTCGATGATTAGCTTTTACAACAGCGAGGTTGCCCGCTGGAATGCGTCAACGGCGCACGAGCAAGGGGCCGTCGATCTGAATAGTTTTGTCAGCTCAGATCCCACCAGGATTAGTTGGTCAGCCGATCTGAAAAAAAACGTCCAAAGAGGCAGGACATTCACGTCGGACGACGGAAAGTACGTTTGCACGATGTACCGTCCGTTCACAAAGCAGTGGTTGTTCTTCAGCCGTGTGTTCAATGAGAGAGTCCTTCAGACGCCCCGCATTTTTCCGAACGGTCAACTGCCTAACCGCGTGATCTCGGTTTCCGGTACTGGCGCGCGGGCGGGCTTCTCAGCCCTGATGATAGATACGCTACCCAATCTCCACACCATCGACTCAGGTCAGTGCTTCCCCTTCTGGCTCTACGAAAGAAGTGAATTAACTGAGGGCGACCTGCTCGAAGAGCGGCATCCAGGCTTTCAGCGCCTAAACGCCATCACCGACTACGGCCTTCAGCACTTCCAGTCGGCATATCCGTCCGAGCCCATCACTCGGGAGGACATATTCCACTACGTCTATGGGCTGCTGCATTCAGAAGACTACCGCAGCCGCTATCGTGCCAGCCTCGTCAAGGAACTGCCAAGCATTCCCTGCGTGAAGCCGGTTCAGGACTATCGAGCCTTCCGGGACGCCGGGAAACGCCTCGGCGAACTGCATGTCAGTTACGAGCATGTCGATCCCTATCCGGCGACCATAGACACTGGCGGCGAACTACTGCTGGAAGAACCGGAAGCGACCTACCGTGTCACGAAGATGCGCCATCCGCGTTCAGACAAGAACAAGGACCGCTCCACGGTGATCTACAACCCCCACATCACCATTCGCGACATTCCCGAGGCAGCATGGGATTACGTTATCAACGGCAAGCCCGCTCTTTCCTGGGTGATGGAGCGCCAGTGCGTCAAGACTGACAAGGCCAGCGGCATAGTCAGCGACGCCAACCGCTACGCAATCGAGACTGTGGGCGACCCACGCTATCCGCTTTATCTGTTCCTGCGCGTCATCACCGTCAGCTTGGAGACCATGAAGATCGTTCGCGCCCTTCCTAAACTGGCGATCGAATGACCCGCGGGGCCGACACTGGTGAACTGATGTGGCGTAGTGACGACAAGTACAAACGATCGATCGGGGTACTGTTCGATACCGGGGAAGGGCGTAGATTTGTCGGGCAGCTCAATCTGGAACGGGGCGATTTGTTCGACAGCAACGTTGTCAGCATCGTCGACGATAGGTTCGTCCACATCCCGGCTGGCGGGGCTTTGCACGGTAGGTCGGAGGCCGGAAAGGTGTCACTGCTGGATTGCGTAAGGGGTGGCACGTTGGGATCAACGAACTGGGGCGACTTCGGAACTTTCCACGGTGACGTAGCATTCCGGTACGCGCTGTTTGGGAAACGGCATCTTAGCGCCGAGGAGAAGGCCATAAGGGGAATCCAATTCACGCTCGAGGGAGCGGACTCAAGCGTATTCATGCAAGACAAGTTTGAAAGATTCGGACTCCTACATGCCCCCGATGACGAGGTCTTGGACGCAATTGAAAGAACGAGGCCTGCGTACATGAAGGGGGATCTTGTAAAGGGCAAGGCGATGGTGAGCTACTTCACGGGGCATTGGGACTTAGTGGCACGATTCGAGACCGTGCTTGGTACGGTACATGTCGGGCGGTCGATGAAGGTCGATTCCTTGGGTCGCAGCATGGAGGACACCCCTTGCATCTCAATCGACTTCGACGATGATCCGACGACGCTGGACGGTGCGTGGGAGAAGATGCGGGAAATCCGCCAGTTCTTTGCGTGGATGATGGGGTACCCACCAGCTTGGAGGGATGTGCTGGTATTCACTTCGGAGCAAGACGAAGCAGGCTTCCGGCCGGACGCTGACGGCGAATTCGAAGTGTTTGCCCCGAACGAGTGGAAGAAGATTCCAGAAGGTGCTAGGGAACGCGGGACGTTGATTGACGCCTCGCGGAATCCCGATCATTTCACGGCGGTGATGCAGAAGTGGCTCGAACGGAATGGCGACCCGAGACGGAAGAGCGCCAACACGCGGTTCTTCGGTTGCATCACAGGAGTCTCGAATCGCTTCATCGAAGATGGAATCGTCTCTGCCGCCAACACCTTCGACCTCCTTCCCGATGAGGACAAGCCCGAGACCCAACCGCTGCCGAAAGACGTCCTTGCGACACTTGATGAGGCGCGTAGGAAGGTGAAGCACTCCAAGTCCACGGACGACGCGCAGAGGCAGGATGTGTTGAACGCGTTAGGCCGCATTCGGAGGAACAAGCGGCTTCGGAAAATCATTGAACACCGAGCAGAAAAGGTTCTAGCCCGGATGTTGCACGAGTTGTCCAATTTAAGAGAGCTTGAGCCGGGTTG
>JAPPKP010000158.1 GCA_028819955.1 Rhodospirillaceae bacterium
ACGAGGATGTCGGCGATCACCGGGCCCGGCGTCTCGATCATGGCCGCGATCACGTCGTCCACCTCGTCCGGCCGCTGCGCGCGCAGCCCGGTGGCGCCGAAGGATTCGGCCAGCTTCACGAAGTCGGGGAGCGAATCCATGTAGCTCTCGGCGTAGCGGCCGCCGTGGAAGAACTCCTGCCACTGGCGCACCATGCCCATGTACTCGTTGTTGAGCAGGAAGGTTTTTACGGGCAGCCGGTACTGCACCATGGTCGAGAGTTCCTGGATCGTCATGAGCAGCGAGGCCTCGCCGGCGATATCGATGACCAGCGAATCGGGATGGGCCACTTGCACACCCATGGCGGCGGGAAAGCCGTAGCCCATGGTGCCGAGGCCGCCCGAGGTCATCCAGCGGTTGGGCTCCTCGAACTTCAGGAATTGCGCAGCCCACATCTGGTGCTGGCCCACCTCGGTGGTGAAGTAGGCGTCCCGCTCCTTGGTGGCCTCGTAGAGGCGCTGCAGAGCGTACTGCGGCTTGATGGTGCTGCTGGAGTTCCTGTAGCGCAGGCAGTCGCGGCCGCGCCACTCGTCGAGCTGCCGCCACCACGCCGCCAGGGCCTCGCCGTTGGGCTCCGCACCGCTCGCCTCCCATTCCGCCAGGATGGCGTCGAGCGCGAGACCCGCATCGCCGACGATGGCGACGTCCACCGGCACGTTCTTGTTGATGGAGGACGGATCGATGTCGATCTGCACCTTGGTCGAGCCGCGCGAGAAGTCGGCGAGGCGGCCGGTGACCCGATCGTCGAAGCGCGCGCCGACCGCGATCATCAGGTCGCACTCGGCCATCGCCATGTTGGCTTCGTAGGTGCCGTGCATGCCCAGCATGCCGAGGAAGAGCGGATCGGACCCCGGATAGCAGCCGAGCCCCATCAGCGTGTTGGTGATGGGATAGCCGGTGCGCCTCACCAACGCCGCAAGACTCTGCGCCGCGCCGGGCCCGGCGTTGATGACGCCGCCGCCCGCGTAGAAGAGCGGACGCCTGGCGCGCGTCAGCAGCTCCACCGTGCGTTTGACCGCGTCGGCGTCGGGCGCGCGCTGAGGCCGGTAAGAGCGGTGCTCCAGCCCGTTGCCCGGCGCTTCCCCAGCGGGGACGTAGGGCGCCTTGGCCATGACCACGTCCTTCGGCAGGTCCACGACCACGGGGCCGGGCCGGCCGGCGCTCGCGATGTAGTAGGCCTCGCGGATCACCTGGCAGAGATCGTCGACATCCTTGATGAGATAGTTGTGCTTGGTGCAGGGCCGGGTGATCCCTACCGTGTCGGCTTCCTGAAACGCGTCATTGCCGATCATGTGGGTCGGCACTTGCCCGGTCAGGCAGACGACGGGGATGCTGTCCATCAACGCGTCGGTGAGGCCGGTGACGCTGTTGGTTGCACCTGGGCCCGAAGTGACCAGCACCGTGCCGACCTTGCCGGTGGAGCGCGCATAGCCCTCGGCGGCGTGCACGGCGCCCTGCTCGTGCCGCACCAGGATGTGGCGCAGCTCGTTCTGCTTGAAGATGGCGTCGTAGATGGGCAGTACGGCGCCGCCGGGATAGCCGAACACGACCTCTACGCCGAGATCGACCAGCGTGCGAACGACTAGCTCGGCCCCGGTCAGCTCTGCCGGGGCATGATCCTCGGCATCCGTTGTCACGGCGATCTCCCTTTTGCACAAGCGCAAGCGGCCCACCCCTGCACCAGGGTCGGCCGGCCCGCCTCGGTGCGCCTGCGTGCGCACCCGTGTTTGGAGGGCGGACAGTAGTCCTTCGCCCTCAGTCGGTCAATAGCAGGCGTGCAACGAGGGCGAGAGATTCCCGTTTCGATTCCGCGCGATAACGGACCGGCATGCGGGCATGACCCGGCATCTGGGTGCGGAACCAGGTGGTCTGGCACTTGGCGTAGCGCCGCGTCGCCTGCCGGCCGAGCTCGACTGCGCGCTCCAGCGTGGTGACTCCGCTCAGGTGATCGAGCAGGGCGCGGACGCCAACCGCCTTCATCACCGGCAGACCGGGATTCAAGCCGCGCGCGAGCAGACGCGCCGCCTCCTCGAGCGCGCCCGCCGCCATCATGCGCTCGAAGCGCTCATTGCACGCGGCGTAGAGCGCATCCCGCGGCGGCTCGAGGACGAGCACGGCCGCGCGGCCAATGTAGCGGTCGTGCCGCTCCGCCTGCCACGAGAGCAGCGAGCGCCCGGTGGCCTCAATCACTTCGTAGGCCCGCATCACGCGCTGGCTATCGCCGGGTTGGAGTCGCCCGGCCGCCTCCGGGTCGCGCTCGGCCAGACGCGCATGGAGGCCGACGCTGCCCTCCCGCTCACAGAGCGTGCGCACCGCCTCGCGCACGGTCTCGGGAATTGCCGGCACCGGTGCCAGGCCGTCGAGCAGCGCACGCAGGTAGAGCCCCGTTCCGCCAACCAGAATGGGCAGAGCGTCGTCCCCGTGGATACGTTCGATCTCGGCCATCGCCAGGCTGCGCCAGCGGCCGGCCGAGCAGCGCTCGGCGCCGTCGAGCACGCCGTAGAGCCGGTGCGGCGCGCGCGCGCGGAGCGCATCGCCCGGCCAGGAGGTCAGGATCGGCAGATCGCGGTAGAGCTGCATGCTGTCGGCGTTGACGACCACACCGCCGAATCGCCCGGCGGCTTCGGCTGCGAGCGCCGACTTGCCGCTCGCAGTCGGTCCGCCGATCACCAGGATCGAAGGGCGGCCCTCGGTTGGTGAGTTCGCACCCACCGTCAGTCCGTGAGCAGCGAGACCAGTCCGTCGGCGAGCTTCGGCTCGAACCAGGTGGATTTCGGCGGCAGGATCGCGCCGTCATCGGCAACCGCCATGAGATCGTCCACGGAGATGGGATGGAGCGAAAAGGCGACGGAGGCGTCACCGTCATCGACTGCGGCTGCGAGCGCCTCCACCCCGCGACCGCCGCCGACGAAGTCGATCCGTGAATCGATCCTGGGATTGCCGATGCCGAGAACCGGCGCGAGCACCAGGTGCGTGAGGCGCGAGGCATCGAGGCGGTCGATCAGCGAGCCGCGCGCAGGGGTCAGAACGTCGGCCTCAAGGCGATACCAGCAGCCGGCCGCATACATACCGAATTGCGCAGGCTTCTTGGGCTCCACCGGCCCGTCCGCCGGCTCGCAGCGCAGCGTCTCGCCGACCACGCGAAGGAATGCGTCGGGTGTGAGGCCGTTCAGGCCCCGCACGATCCGGTGATAGCCGAGGATTCGCACCTCGTCGGCGGGGAAGCAGACCGTCAACAGGCGGCTGGCCTTCGCCCCAGCCCGATTTGCCGCGGTCCGCGCTGCGGCAGCCCGATGGTGGCCATCGGCGATGTAGAGCGCACCGATGCGATCGAAGCGCGCAGCCAGCGCTTCGATCTCGTCTGCGCCGTCGATGGGCCATAGCGTGTGGGTCACCGTGCCGTCCAGCACAGTGTGGCAAAGCGGCGGTCCTTTGCAGGCTGCCGCGATCAGGCGCCGGCACTCCTCGTCCGGCCGGTGAATCGAGAGGACAGGGCCGGTCTGCGCGCCGAGCGCCGCGATGTGCCGAGCTCGATCTTCCTCCCGCACCGGCCGGGTGGATTCGTGGCGCTTGATCGCGCCCTCCTCGTAGGCCGCGAGCGAGGCCGCAGCCACGAGCCCCGTCTGTGAACGCCCGTCGGTTGCCATGCGATAGGCGTAGAAGCGGGGGGTCGAGTCGCGGACGAGCACCCCCTTCTCCATCATCCGGGAGAATGCCGTCGCCGCCCCTTCGTAGAGCGCGGGCGCGTCGTCGGGCGTCTCGGGTGGCAGGTCGATTTCCGGTCGGGAAACGTGGAGGAAGCTCCACGGCCGGCCCTCCGCTGCGGCGCGCGCCTCCGCCGTGGACAGCACGTCGTAGGGCGGCGCCGCCACCGCGTCCGCATGATCGGGCGTGGCGCGAAGTCCCGCAAACGGGGCCAAGAGCTGCTCGCTCACCCGTTATTCTCCATTCTCACCAGAGCTACGCTCGTTCCCCCTAGTTGACGAGCCAGACCAGCAGGAGACCCACCAGCGCCGCGCTCATGCCTATGGCGCGGATTCGGCCCGAAGGCTGGGCCAGAACACGCGCGATGCTGCGCCGCATGGCCTCCGGGAACAGTGCATAGAGCCCGCCTTCGATAACGAAAATCAGCCCGATCGCAGTCAGGAATGCGGTGAGCCCGTCGCTCATGGTCGGATCGTGGTAGGCGGCCGTGAGTCGGCCGTGGGCCGGGCTGCGGCCCGGAGGCGTCACTCCGGCGTCGCCGCAGCGGGTGCCAGGGGCGACACGATGTCGTCGAAGAAGCGGAAGAACTCGCTGTCCGGCGACAGAACCATGCTGGTATCGCTATCGCCGAGGGATACGCGATAGGCCTGCATGGTCCGGTAAAAAGCGTAGAATTCGGGATCGCGGCCATACGCGTCGCGCGAGATGCGCAGGGCCTCTTCGTCGCCCTCGCCGCGCAGGGTCTGGGATTCGCGCTCCGCTTCGGCGAGGAGGACCACGCGCTCGCGGTCTGCGCGCGAGCGGATGCGCTGCGACTCTTCCTCGCCCTGCGCCCTGAACTCCTTGGCCTCGCGCTCACGCTCGGTCTGCATGCGCTGATAGACGGCCTGGCTGTTCTCCTCCGGCAAGTCGGCGCGGCGGATGCGCACGTCGATCACATCGACGCCGAAGCCGGTGGACTGCCGGTTCACCTGGTCCCTGATCTCGGTCATCAGCTGCGCACGCTCGCCCGAGAGCACGGTGATCAGCTCGACCGTACCCAGCACCTGCCGCGTGCTGGCGTTGAGAATGGCGCCGAGCCTGGCGCGGGCTATCGCCTCGTTGCCGACGGACTGGAAGAACTTCAGCGGATCGACGATCCGGTAGCGGATGAAGGCGTCCACCACCAGCCGCTTCTGGTCGCCGAGGATCATCTCCTCCGCCGGCGCGTTGAAGTCGAGCACGCGCTTCTCGAAATACTCGACGTTCTGGACGAAGGGCGTCTTGAAGCGCAGCCCCGGCTCGTCCGTGCCCCACTGGTTCACCACGCTTATGGGCTCACCCAGCTGGAGGAGGATCGCCTGCTGGTCCTCCCGCACCTTGTAGGTGGAGATCAGGATCAGGACGATTGCCACGAGGATGACCGCGGCGGCGATGATGATCTTGAGGCGGGTACTCATGATCTACTGCGTGCCCCCGTCGCCCTGCCGGCGCTGCAGCTCGGGCAGGGGCAGGTAGGGAACGACTCCGCCGGTTCCCTGGGCCGAAGAGTCGATAATAACCTTGTCGATCCCCCCGAGCACCTCCTCCATCGTCTCCAGGTACATGCGACGGCGGACGACATCCGTGTTCTGCGCATACTCGCCGTAAACCGAGAGGAAGCGCGCCGCCTCACCCTGGGCCTTGGCGACCACCTCTTCCTTGTAGGCCGTGCCCTCCTGCACGAGGCGCTCGGCCGCGCCGCGCGCACGCGGGATGATGTCGTTGCGGT
>JAPPKP010000271.1 GCA_028819955.1 Rhodospirillaceae bacterium
CTCGTCGAAGGTGGCGCGTCCCTCCGTCACCACGCCATCCACGGGCACGCTTTCACCGGGCCGCACCCGCAACCGGTCGCCAACCTGCACTTCGTCGATGGGTACGTCGACTTCGCCCCTTTCTTCCAATCGGCGTGCCGTCTTCGGCGCGAGTCCCATGAGCGCGCGAATGGCGTCGCCCGTTCGCTCGCGAGCAACCGTCTCCATCACCTGCCCGGCCAACACGAGCACGAGAATTACGGCCGCCGCCTCGAAGTAGGCCGGCGGTTGCCCCCCGGCGGTGAGGACTGCCTCAGGGAAGACGCCGGGCGCGAGCAGGCCTGCGAGGCTGAAGAGCCAAGCGGCACCGGTGCCGAGCGCGATCAGCGTCCACATGTTGGGTGAACGGTTGCGCACCGAGGCGAGGCCGCGCAGGAAGAACGCGCGCGTGATCCAGAGCACCGGCGTCGCGAGAAGGAACTGGACGGCAATGAAGAGCCGCGGCCCGATCCAGGAATCGAAGGGAATGCCCGCGTGGCTCCCCATTTCCAGCGCGAAGACGGCGGCGGCGAGCGGGCCGGCGAGCCAAAGCCGGCGGCGGAGGTCGCGCAGCTCGGGCGAGGGCCCCGTGTCGGCCGCAGGCATCATCGGCTCCAGCGCCATGCCGCAGATGGGGCAGTCCCCTGGCGTGGCCTGCACGATCTCGGGGTCCATCGGGCAGGTGTAGAGGCTGCCCTCGGGCGCGGGCTCGGGCGCCGGGCGCTCGCCAAGGAATTCTTCAGGCGCCGCGGCGAAGCGATCCCGGCAGCGGGCGCAACAGAAATAGAAGGTCTGCTCCTCGTGCCGGTGCGTGTGCCCGGCGCCGGCGCGCTCCACGCTCATTCCGCAGACGGGGTCGCGCGCCGTCGTCTCCACCGCCGCATCTGCTTCCACAGCCAACCTCTTGTGGACTTCGTTTCCCAGAAATGTAGAGATTCCAGTAACAGGAAGGTCAAGGAGGCTGGGCTCTTGACCTTCCCGCTGCGGGAACCTTTACGAGGGCGTCGCGGAGGTGGCCATGAAGATTGCTGACGTTGCCGAAGCCAGCGGGCTCTCGGCAAAGACGATCCGCTACTACGAGGACATCGGGCTCGTCCGGCCGATGCGGGGCGAGAACGGCTACCGCGCGTTCGTCGAGACCGATGTGCACAAGCTGAGGTTCCTCGCCCGCGCCCGCTCGCTCGGGTTCTCGATCAAGGAGTGCCGCACGCTGCTCTCGCTCTACGAGGACCGCGGCCGGGCCAGCGCCGACGTCAAGGCGCTGGCGGAGGCGCATTTGCGCCGGATCGACCGCAAGATCGCCGAGCTCGAAGGGCTGCGCAGCACGCTCGCGACCCTGGTGGCCCGCTGCCACGGCGACGAGCGGCCCGACTGCCCGATCCTCGAGGATCTCGCGGGCCCGAAGGCCGAGTGCGGCGGATGAAGGGGCGGACGTACGCCACGGCCGGAGCGGTTGCGGCAGCGGCGATTGCCGCCGTCGTGGGATGGATGGCTTGGCCGGAGAATCACCATCCGACGTCCACCGGGGGACAATCGGCGCTGACCATCCCGGCCTTCACGGCTGAGGCGGAGGCCGGTCAGGCGCTGTTCGAGGAGAACTGCGTGACCTGTCACGGCGCCCACGCGACGGGCTCGGACCAGGGTCCGCCGCTGGTCCACCGGATCTACGAGCCCGGCCATCACGGCGACATGTCGTTCCGCCTCGCGGCGAAGAACGGCGTTCGCGCCCATCACTGGAACTTCGGCAACATGCCGCCGGTCGAGGGCGTCTCCGACGAGGACGTGATCAAGATCACGCGCTACGTGCGCGAGCTGCAGAAGGCCAACGGCATTTTTTGAGCCGGCGCTCGGGCGCGTGCGCTTTTCGCGACGCAACAAGGTCCAGACAGTCGGAATCGGGCCCTCGGTGGTAACATTCATCCGATGCAAAGGCGTTAACCAAGAGGACAGGACAATGACGAAACTGATTGGAGCCACCGTGCTCGCGGCCGGCATCGCGCTGGTCGCAACGTCGCAGCTCGCGAGCGCGGCTGAGCAGGCAAGTGCCGCGATGATGAACGCGAACGGGGAATCGGTTGGTGCGGTGACGCTGAGAGAGACCCCGCAAGGCACACTGTTGCACGCGAAGCTGGAGATTTTGCCGGCCGGCGCTCATGCGTTCCACATCCATGCGGTCGGCGCGTGCGAGCCGCCCTTCAAGTCTGCGGGCGGTCACTTCAACCCGACGGGCAAGAAGCACGGGATCGACAACCCTGAAGGGATGCACGTGGGCGATATGCCAAACATTCACGTGCCGGAGTCGGGTGCGCTGGAGATCGAGGTGCTGAACGCACAGCTGCGGCTGGATGCCTCGCTCTTCGACGAGGACGGCGCGGCCATCGTGATCCACGAAGGGCCTGACGACTACGTGACCGATCCGGCGGGCGCGGCCGGCCCCCGCATCGCCTGCGGCGTTATCACCCAATAACACCGCCCGACAGGCATGGGGAGCCAGCGCACGGGTCTGACCGTCCGCCCTCGCGGCTCTCCGCGCGGCTTGTGGTGCACGCACCGGGTCCGCTAGGACTCGAGCCATGAGCGAACGTGGCAATCCGGCCTTCGGCTTTACAGTCGGCCCGGTGATGCCGGCGGAGCTGGAAGGCGCCGCCGGCGACCGGCAGCGCTACCGCGAGATGCTGGATGACTGCCGCTTCGGACAGTCACTGGGTTTCGGCAGCGTCTGGGTGCTGGAGCACCACTTTACCGACTACTACCCCTCGCCCTCGCCGCTGCTCTTCCTGAGCCATGTCGCGGCGGCCTGCCCCGGCTTGGGGCTCGGCACGGCGGTCATCGTGCTCCCCTGGTACGAACCGGTGCGGTTCGCCGAGGACTTGGCGATGCTGAGCTTGATGACCGACGCCGAGCTGCATATCGGCCTCGGACGTGGCGTGGCCAGAATCGAGTACGACGCGCGCGCCATCGACATGGCGCACTCGCGCGAGCTCTTCCGCGAGCACTGCGAGATCGCCAAGGGGCTGCTGAGCGGTGCCCCCTTCCGCTACGAGGGCACACACGCCACCATCCCGCGCGAGGTATCGCTCCGTCCGGGTCCCGTGCAGGAGCGCATCCACCTCTACGGTGGCTGCAACAACCCCGGCACCGCCGAGCGCATGGCGGAGATGGGCCTGGGGCTCCTCTGCACCTCGGCCTCGCCGTTCCAGCTGAACACCGACGCCATCGCGGCGTGGAAGACGATCACCGCGTCCAAGGGAGGGGATGCGGACGCCAACATCCCGCTCTGGATCCACTGCTTCATCGCAGACAGCGAAGAGGAGGCCCGTGACGAGGCGATCACCTATCTCGTGGCTTTCTTCCGTGCTGTGGTCAAGCACTACGAGACTCACGCCAACCCGTGGAAGGACGTGCCGACCTACGAGCGGAATGTCCAGCAGATGGAGCGGATGGAGGCGATGGCCGACCCCGCCAACCTGCCGCCCTTCCTGGAGCACCAGCTGGTCGGCACGCCTGAGCAGGTGGCCGCCCAGGTGCGGCGCTACCGCGAGATCGGCATCACCCAGTTCGCCATCAACACGGCGCAGCCCAGCCGCCCCGCCGAGAGCCGCCGGCGCTCCATGGAACGCTTCGCCCGCGAGGTGATCCCGCTGATTTAGGCGTCAAACCCTCGGTGGCAGGGCGCCGAGCAACGACGAGGTGGGGCACGTAAGCGGGACCGGGCCGCGAAGCGGCTCGGACGGCGCGACCGCGCCGCGCGCGAAGCGCGTAGCCAAGCTCGCGGAGCGAGCGCCCGGCGACTGAGGGAAGCGATCAAGTCTTGCCGGTTACGGCAAGCACGAAGGCGTAGGCCATCGCCACCTCTTCGAGCCGGCGAAAGCGGCCGGAGGCGCCGCCGTGGCCGGCCTCCATGTTGGTGTGCAGCAGGAGGGGATTGCCGTCGGTCTTGAGCCGGCGCAGCTTCGCCACCCACTTGGCCGGCTCCCAATAGGTCACGCGCGGGTCGGTGAGGCCGGCGGTCGCGAAGATCGCGGGGTAGGCCTGCGCCGTCACGTTCTCGTAGGGCGCGTAAGCCGCGACGGTGCGGTAGGCGTCCTCGTCCTCGATCGGGTTGCCCCACTCCGGCCATTCCGGCGGAGTCAGCGGCAGGCCCGCGTCGCACATGGTGTTGAGCACGTCGACGAAGGGCACCTCGGCGACGATGCTGGCGAAGATGTCGGGCCGTAGGTTCGCGACCGCCCCCATCAGCATGCCGCCGGCGCTGCCGCCGTGGGCGGCGATCCGACCCGTCGACGCGTAACCCTCGGCGATCAGGTGCTCGGCGGCGGCGATGAAGTCCGCGAAGGTGTTGGTCTTCTTCGCGAGCTTGCCGTCGAGATACCAGCCGTAGCCGCAATCCGAGCCGCCCCGGATGTGGGCGATGGCGTAGACGAAGCCCCGGTCCACCAGGCTCAGCCGGTTGGTCGAGAACGCGGCCGGGATAGCGTGGCCGTAGGCACCGTAGCCGTAGAGGAGGAGCGGCGCGGTGCCGTCGAGCGGTGTCTCACGCCGATGGAGTAGCGAGACGGGCACCTCGGCGCCGTCGTGGCTCACGGCGGTGAGCCGGCGGGTGACATAGTCGGCGGGGTCGTGCCCGCTCGGCACCTCCCGGGTCTTGCGCAGCGTCCGGGCACGGGTGCTCATGTCGTAGTCGAAGGTCTGCGCAGGCGTCGTCATGGAGCTGTAGACGAAGCGGAGCGTCTCGGTCTCGAACTCGTAGCCGGGCAGGAGCGAAAGGTCGTAGGCCTCCTCCTCGAAGTCGACGGTATGGGCCTCGCCGGTCTCCAGGTCGGTGATGACGATGCGCGGCAGGCCGCCGACCCGCTCCAGCCGCACGTGATGGCCGGCGAAGAGAAGCTGCGCGCGCAGGTAGGTGCCGGGCTCGTGGGGTAGCCAGTCGCGCCACGCTGCGCGCTCCGGCGCCTCCAGCGGCGCGGTCACGATCTTGAAGTCGGTCGCGCCGTCGGCGTTGGTCAGGATGTGGAGACGCTCGCCCCGGAGGGCGACGTCGTACTCGATGCCGCGCTCGCGAGCGGCGATCAAACGAGGCGCGCACTCGGGTGCGCTGGCGTCGATCAGGTGAACCTCGGAGGTCGTGTGGTCGTGGGCCGAGATCAGGACGAAGCGCCTGCTCTCGGACTCGCCGATTCTGAGAAAGAAGCCGGGGTCGGCCTCCTCGTAGACCACCGGATCGGCCTCCGGTGCGCTGCCGACGCGGTGGCGGCGCACCTGGTAAGGGCGGTGGTTCTCGTCGAGTACGGTGTAGAAGACGGTCTCGCCGTCGGCCGCCCAGATGACCTCCCCGTGCGCGTTCTCGATCGGCCCGTCGATGACCGCACCGGAGGCGATGTCTCGGACGAAGAGGCGGTAGCGCTCCGAGCCGTTGAGGTCGAGGGTGTAGGCGAGGCGGCGGTGGTCGTGGCTGTGCTCGCAGTCTCCGATCC
>JAPPKP010000263.1 GCA_028819955.1 Rhodospirillaceae bacterium
CTCGTCATCGGCGAGGGCGCGATGGGCCTCTTCGACGGCGCCCGCGACGGCACCGGCTCCACCGCCGACCTTGCGGTCCGGCTGGGCCTGCCCGTGGTGCTGGTGGTGGACGCGCGCGGCCAGGGCGCCTCGGTTGCAGCGCTCGCTGAAGGCTTCGTCAACCACCGCCCGGACGTGACCGTCGCCGGTGTCATCCTCAACCGGGTGGCGGGTGCGGCGCACGAGCGGCTGCTGCGCGATGCCCTCGACGCGCGATCCGCGCCGGTTCTCGGTGTGGTGCCGCGAGACGAGGCGCTGAGCCTGCCGTCGCGGCATCTAGGCCTGGTGCAGGCCTGCGAGAGCGAAGGGTCCTGGGTGGACCGGGCGGCGTCGGTTGTCGGCCGCGCGGTCGATATCGATGCCCTGGAAGGACTCGCCCGCCCGCTTCGGGCCACACCGACGCAGCGGGGCGCAGCGATCCCGCCCTTGGGCCAACGGATTGCAGTGGCGCGCGATGCGGCGTTCGGCTTCTGCTACGACGCGCTGATGGAAGACTGGCGCTCTGCCGGTGCATCAGTCATGCCCTTCTCGCCGCTGGCTGACGAGGCGCCCGATGGATCGGCTGATGCGGTCTACCTGCCGGGCGGCTACCCCGAGCTGCACGCAGGGCGGATTGCCGGTGCGTCGCGCTTTCTGGACGGCTTGCGGGCTGCGGTGGCACGCGGCGCAACTATCTTCGGCGAATGCGGCGGCTACATGGTGTTGGGCCGCGGCCTCACCGACGCCGACGGCCAGCGCCACGCCATGGCCGGGCTGCTGCCGCTGGAGACCAGCTTTCAGGAGCGCCGCCTCTCGCTCGGCTATCGCCAGGCCCGGCTCGCGGCGGAAGGCCCGCTCGGCAGTGCAGGCGCAGGATTTCGCGGCCACGAATTCCACTATTGCCGCGCGGTCTCCGAAGACGCTGAGCAGCCGCTGTTCACGACCCAGGACGCCACAGGCACGCCGCTCGGTCACGCTGGCATGGTTGCCGGCACGGTTTCAGGCTCCTTCATCCATCTGATCGACACGGTTTGAGACGACCGCGCGTTCAGCGGAGCGCCTCGACCATGAACGTGCGCCATATTTCGGCCGGATAGCTGCCGCCGGTCACCTCGTCCATGGGGCTGCCGTCGTCGTTGCCGAGCCAGACACCCGTGGTGAGTCCCCCGGCCCAGCCGACGAACCACGCATCGCGGAACCTTTGGCTGGTGCCGGTCTTGCCGTAGGCCCGCCCAAGGCGCTGCGGCAGCCGGGCGTTGCGGCCGGTGCCCTCGGCCACGGTAGCGCCGAGCAGGTCGCGCATTGCGGCCACTGCCGGTCCCTCCGCCGCACGGCCGGCACCGGAACCCGTCCGGCCGTAGAGCACGTCGCCCGCGCGGTTGCGGATCTCGGCGATGCCGTGGGGCAGCACCCGCGCCCCGCCGTTGGCGAGCGCCACGTAGGCCGAGGTCAGCTCCAGCAGCGTGACCTCGCCGGTGCCGAGCGCGATGCTCGCATCGGCGGGTAGCGTGCTCTCGATGCCGAGCCCGCGCGCGGTCTCCCGGATGCGCTTCACGCCCGCGCGCAGGCCCACCCGGACCGCCACCGTGTTGATCGAGCGCGCAAAACCCTCCCGCACCGTCACCGTGCCCCGGTACCTGTCGTCGTAGTTGCGGGGCGACCAGCCGCCGACGGTGATGGGTGCGTCGTCGACCCTGTCGTCGGGTGCAAGCCCCGCCTCGATGCCGGCGAGATAGACCACGGTCTTGAAGGCCGAGCCCGGCTGTCGCCTGGCCTGCGTCGCCCGGTTGAACACGCTCGTGGCGTGGTCGCGCCCGCCGACCATGGCACGCACGGCGCCGTTCTCGTCGAGTGCGACGAGGGCGCCCTGCCCGATCTTCCGGCTCGTCCCGGCGGCGGCCAGGGTCTCGGCGAGTGCGGCTTGCGCCGCCCGCTGGCGCTTGGGCTCGAGGGTCGTGAACACCCGGAGCGCCCCGTGGTCGCGCCCGACATAACCCGGCACCTGCTCGCGCACCCAATCGACGAAGTAGCCGGCGGATGGGCCGCTTCGCGGGGCCACGGTGAGGGTCCGCGCTCGCCCGCTCGCGGCCATCCCTTCGCTCTCGCTGAGAAAGCCGGCATCGACCATGGCGTCCAAGACCAGGCCTGCGCGCTTGCGTGCGAGCGCGAGGTCGTTGGCGGGGCTGTAGCGCGAGGGCGCCTTCAGGAGGCCCGCGATCATCGCGGCCTGCGCCACGTCGACATCGCGCGCCGAGCGGCCGAAGTAGCGCCTGGCCGCCGCGTCCACGCCGTAGGCGCCTGCGCCGAAATAGGCGCGGTTGAGGTAGATCGTGAGGATCTCTTCCTTGGTGAACTCGCGCTCCAGCCAGAAGGCGAGCATCGCCTCCTGAATCTTGCGCCTGACGGTGCGCTCGGGCGAAAGGAAAACCAGCTTCGCCACCTGTTGGGAGATCGTGCTGCCGCCCGCCACCACGCGGCCCTCGACCGCGTTCTGCCAGGCTGCGCGGATCACGCCGAAGGCGTCGATCCCGCCGTGGGTGTAGAAGCGGCGGTCCTCGATGGCGAGAACCGCCTGGGGCAGCACCGGCGCCAGCTCCTGGACCGGCACGAGCTCGCCCCACATCTCGCCCACGGTGGCGACCTCGGAGCCATCCGCCGCCAGCACGGTGATCGAGAGCGGCGTCTCTGGCCCGGTGAGGTGCTCGGTATCGGGCAGGTCGTGGGCGTAGTAGCCGACGAAGGCGGCGCCCAGCACCACGAGCCAGAGGACGAAGACGAGGCTCCACTTGGCGATGCGCCAGCCGAGCCGCCGCCGCGCGGGCGACTTCGCACCCGCGCGCGGCTTGGCGTTCCCCGTCTTGCGCGTCGTGCCGCCCGATTTCGGCTTCCTGGGCGCTCGGGGTGTTTTCGGCGCTGCCCTTGGCTTCTTGGGGGCCGCCTTGGCCTTGGCACCGCTGGGCTTGGTTCTTGCAGCGCGGGCCGGCTTCTTTGCGGGCTTGCGGGGCCGCTTCGGCGGCGGCGTGCGGCGGCGTGATGCCATCAGCCGGCGGAGAGCAGGAAGCTAGACGTCGAGATTGACGACCTTGAGCGCGTTCTGCTGGATGAACTCGCGGCGCGGCTCCACCACCTCGCCCATGAGGGTGGAGAAGATCTCCTCCGCCTCCTGCGCCTGTTTGATCTCCACCAGCCGCAGGGTCCGCACTTCGGGGTCGAGGGTGGTCTCCCAAAGCTGCTCGGGGTTCATCTCGCCGAGGCCCTTGTAGCGCTGGATGGTGAGGCCCTTGCGCCCGGCTGCATAGACCGCCTCCAGCAACGCGCTCGGCGAGTTGACCTCGGTCTCGGTCTCCTTGCGACGCAGGTGGACGGGATGGCTGTAGACCTCCTGCAGCGGCGCCGCGAAGCTATCGAGGCGCCGTGCCTCCGGCGTCGTGATCAGCACCTGGTCGATCATGTGGCTCTCGGTCACGCCGCGCAGCGTGCGGGAGAAGCGGAAGGCCGGCCCCCCCGGCGTATCGTGGACCTCGCCCTGCCAGCCCCGCTCGATCTCCGGCGAGAGCTCGTCCAGCCGGCCGGCGATATAGGCTGCGGCGTCGGTCGAGAATTCCGGATCGGTGAGGACAGGCGGATTGAGCGCGCCGGCGATCGCCGCCTGCTCGACAATATGCTGCGCCACGCGGCGGGTGAGCGCCCTGACCAGCGCCGTGGTGTCGCGCGCCGTGTCGACGATGGCGCGCAGGTCGTTGCCCGAACGCTCAGCGCCGTCGTGCAGCGTGAGAACCGCGTCTTCGAGCCCGGCGGCGATGAGGTGATCCTCGAGCTCGCGGTCGTCCTTCAGATAGATCTCGCTCGAGCCCCGCTTCACCCGGTAGAGCGGCGGCTGGGCGATGTAGAGGTGGCCGGCGCGGATCAGTGCCTCCATGTTGCGGTAGAAGAACGTGAGCAGCAGCGTACGGATGTGCGAGCCGTCCACGTCGGCGTCGGTCATGATGACGATGCGGTGGTAGCGCAGCTTCTCCAGATCGAAGTCCTCAGAGCCGATGCCGGTGCCGAGCGCGGTGATGATGGTGCCGATTTCGGCCGAGCTCAGCATCTTGTCGAGCCTGGCGCGCTCGACATTGAGGAACTTGCCGCGCAGCGGCAGCACCGCCTGATAGCGCCGCTTGCGCGCCTCCTTGGCCGAGCCGCCGGCGGAATCGCCCTCGACCAGGAAGAGCTCGCAGCGGCTGGGATCACGCTCCTGGCAGTCTGCGAGCTTGCCCGGCAGGCTGGTGACCTCCAGCGCGCTCTTGCGCCGGGTCAGGTCGCGGGCCTTTCGCGCGGCCTCCCGCGCCGCGGCGGCCTCGACCGCCTTGGCGACGACCGCGCGGGCCTCGGTCGGGTGCTCCTCCAGCCACTGGCCAAGCCCCTCGCCGACGATGCCCTCCACCACCGGCTTGACCTCGGAGCTCACCAGCTTCTCCTTGGTCTGGGAGGAGAATTTGGGATCGGGCACCTTGACCGAGAGGACGCAGGTGAGCCCCTCGCGGGCGTCGTCGCCGGTGATCGACACCTTCTCGCGCTTGGCGATGCCGCTCTGGGCGGCGTAGCCGTTGACCGCGCGGGTGAGCGCCGCGCGGAACCCCGCAAGATGGCTGCCGCCGTCCGACTGGCGGATGTTGTTGGTGAAGCAGAGCACCGTCTCGTGATAGCTGTCGTTCCACTGCAGCGCGGCCTCGACGATGATGTCGTCGCGGCGGTCCCGGATCATGATCGCGTTGCCGACCAGGGACTGCTTGGCGCGGTCGAGGTAGCCGACGAAGGCCTCGGTGCCGCCCTCGTAGTGGAAGGTCGCGAGGCTCGGCTCGGCTGCGCGCTCGTCCCGCAGCGTGATGTGCAGGCCGGCATTGAGGAAGGCGAGCTCGCGCAGGCGATGCTCCAGCTCGTCGAAATCGAACTCGGTCTGCGTGAAGATCTGGCTTGACGGCAAGAAGGTCACGCGCGTGCCCGAGCGCTCGGCGGTCTCGCCCGTGACGCGGAGCGGCGCCTCCGGCTCGCCGCCGAGGAAGCGCATGGCGTATTCCTTGCCGTCGCGGCGGATGCGGAGCTCCAGCCACTCAGAGAGCGCGTTCACCACCGAGACGCCGACGCCGTGGAGGCCGCCCGAGACCTTGTAGGTGCTCTGGTCGAACTTCCCGCCGGCATGCAGCTTGGTCATGATGACCTCGGCGGCGGAGACGCCCTCCTCCTCGTGGATGTCGGTGGGAATGCCGCGTCCGTCGTCGCTCACCGACGCCGAGCCGTCGGCACCCAGCACCACGTGGATGTTCTCGCAATAGCCGGCGAGTGCCTCGTCCACGGCGTTGTCGACGGCCTCGTACACCATGCGGTGCAGGCCGGAACCGTCGTCGGTGTCGCCGATGTACATCCCCGGCCGCTTGCGCACGGCATCGAGGCCGCGCAGGACCGTGATGGACTCGGCGC